>JAHDGO010000282.1 GCA_020627605.1 Yoonia sp. | reverse complement strand
GGCGAGATTCTGGCGCTCCTGGGCCGGAACGGTGCTGGCAAAACCTCCACCCTGCGCACGATTGCGCGGCTCGATAATCCAGAGTTGCGGCATGGCGAAATCTGGCTGGACCATAAGCCCTTGCACGAGATGAAAAGCCATCAGGCCGCCGCCAATGGCATTGCACTGGTGCCAGAGGACCGGCGCATCATCCCCGGCCTGACGGTCGAGGAAAATCTGCAACTGGCGCAGATCGCCCCGCCAAAAGGGTGGTCGCTGGATCGCATTTACGAGCTGTTCCCGCGTCTGGGCGAGCGTCGCAAGCAAGAGGGCGTGACCCTGTCAGGTGGTGAGCAGCAAATGCTGTCGATTGCCCGCGCCTTGGCCCGTGACATCAAGGTGCTGCTGCTGGACGAACCATACGAGGGGCTGGCCCCCGTGATCGTGCAGGAAATCGCCAAGACACTTGGCGTGATCCGCGATCAGGGCATCACGACGGTGATCGTGGAACAAAACGCAGTTGCGGCGCTGAAACTGGCGGATCGCGCTGTCATTCTGGACATTGGCAAGGTCGTCTATGACGGATCAGCAGCCGAGGTGCTGGAAAACACCGAACTGCGCGAGCAATATCTGGCGATCTGACGGGCGACAGCAATCAATTCAAATTGTGCATAGTTCGCGCTGTTGCTTTAACCCTTTGATTACCTGCCATGCGGAAAGTTGGGGAACCGCATTCCCCGCTTTTCGGAGCATGACCAATGGAGATATCGCAGAACCCGACCGAGCCAGCCGCATCTTTGGCCTGGGCCACGCGCAAGGTTGACCGGAATCCGCAGACCACTGTCCCAGCCGTACGAAAGGCCGATGGTCCTGCAACCCTGCCCGCCAACAAGCCCTTTGTCGGTCAGGTTGTTTCGGCCAAGCTGGGCGCCATGGAACCCGTCGATGACCCAGTCACACCGCAACAGGTGGAACGGACCCTGCGCCCCTACGGCGTGCCGATGCTGCCCTACGACAAGGCTGATCAGGCCGTCGCTTTGGCCGGGGCGTCAGACCAAGACCAGATGCCCGTGGGCCCCGATGACCCCCTCACGCAGGCCGACACTGTCACGCGCTGACCAGATTTTCGGCCACCTCACGCTTTCCACCTGTCCGGCCTTGCCCTATAAGCGTCTTGACGCCTTGTGACGTAACGTCGCGAGTGCGCCCAGAATATAGGGAACAGGCCAAAACAAGATGAGCAAGAAAACCTCTCATGACAGCGATGTCAGCTTTATTCAGGCGCTGGCAGAACTGTTGCGCGAAAACGATCTGACCGAATTGCAGGTCAAACGCGACTACGCCGAAAATGACAGCTTGAACGTCCGCGTCAGCCGCCAGACACAAACCATTGTGCAGGCCAGCGCACCCGCTGCCCCGGCCCCCAACGCACCGGCGGCCCCTGCTGCGCCTAGTGCACCGGCAGCAGCCCCGGCAGCCGCCTCTGACAATGCTGATCCTGCCAGCCACCCTGGCGCTGTGACCTCGCCCATGGTTGGCACGGTCTATATGGCAGCGGAACCCGGTGCGCCGGCATTCATCAGCACAGGCACGACTGTCAAGGAAGGCGACACATTGCTGATCATCGAGGCAATGAAAACCATGAACCACATCCCGGCCCCGCGTTCAGGCACGGTCAAGCGCATTCTGGTTGAAGATGGCGGCCCGGTTGAATTTGGCGCACCTCTTGTGATCATCGAATAAGGCGGACCCATGTTCGACAAGATCCTAATTGCTAACCGGGGCGAGATTGCCTTGCGGGTTGTGCGTGCCTGTCGCGAAATGGGCGTGAAATCAGTGGCGGTGCATTCCACCGCGGACTCCGACGCCATGCACGTGCGCATGGCGGACGAGGCGATCTGCATCGGCCCGCCCTCTTCCGCGCAAAGCTATCTGTCGTTTCCCGCGATCATCTCGGCCTGCGAGATTACTGGCGCGCAGGCGATCCACCCCGGCTATGGCTTTCTGTCAGAGAACGCGGGCTTTGTGCAGGTGGTCGAAGATCACGACCTGACATTCATCGGCCCCACCGCCGAACATATTCGTGTGATGGGCGACAAGATCACCGCCAAGGACACCATGAAGGCGCTTGGCGTGCCTTGCGTGCCCGGCTCTGACGGTGGTGTGCCGACATTGGCCGATGCCAAGCGCATTGGTGAGGAAATCGGCTATCCCGTTATCATCAAGGCCACAGCCGGTGGTGGTGGGCGCGGGATGAAGGTGGCACAAACGGCGGCTGATATGGAAAAAGCGTTCCATTCCGCCCGCGCCGAGGGCAAGGCCGCTTTCGGCAATGACGAAGTCTATATCGAGAAATATCTGACCACCCCGCGCCACATCGAAATTCAGGTCTTCGGGGATGGCAAAGGCAACGCCGTCCATCTGGGAGAGCGGGATTGTTCGCTGCAACGCCGCCACCAAAAGGTGTTTGAAGAGGCCCCTGGCCCGGCCATCACACAGGAATTGCGCGACAGGATCGGCAAGGTCTGCGCGGATGCGGTCGCAAAGATCAACTATATCGGCGCTGGCACGATTGAGTTCCTCTTTGAGAATGATGAGTTCTACTTCATCGAGATGAACACCCGCCTGCAGGTCGAACACCCTGTCACCGAAGGCATCTTTGGTGTTGATCTGGTGCGCGAACAGCTGCGCGTAGCCTCCGGTCTGCCGATGTCATTCACGCAGGATGATCTGAAGATCAACGGACACGCCATTGAGGTCCGCATCAACGCCGAGAAGCTGCCGAACTTCGCCCCCTGCCCCGGTACGATTACGCAGTATCACGCGCCCGGCGGGCTTGGCGTGCGGATGGACTCTGCCCTTTATGACGGCTATCGCATCCCACCCTATTACGACAGCCTGATCGGCAAGCTGATCGTGCACGGTCGTGACCGGCCAGAGGCGTTGGCGCGCCTTGGCCGCGCGTTGGGAGAATTGATCGTGGACGGTGTCGATACCACGATTCCGCTGTTCCACGCGCTGCTGGCCGAAGAGGCCGTGCAGACCGGTGAATACAACATCCACTGGCTGGAACACTGGCTGGAACAGAACCTGCCAGCCTAGCGCCGTGAAAGATGGTGACGCCCTTCTGACCCCCGGCCTGCTGCTGCAGGCCTATCGGGCGGGCGTTTTCCCGATGTCAGAGGGGCGTAACGATCCAGAGGTGTTCTGGGTTGACCCGAAATGGCGCGGTATCATCCCCCTTGATGGGTTTCACATTTCACGCAGTCTGGCCCGGCGGATGCGGCGACAGGACTATCAGATCAGCTTTGACGCCGATTTTCGGGCTGTTGTCGCCGGCTGTGCCGACCGGGACGAGACATGGATCAACGCGACGATCTTTGATCTTTATCAGCAGCTGCATCATCAGGGCCATGCCCACTCGATTGAGGTCTGGCAGGACAAGCAGCTTGTCGGCGGTGTTTACGGTGTAACCATCGGTGCCGCGTTCTTTGGCGAAAGCATGTTCAGCAGAGCGACCGATGCGTCAAAACTTGCGCTGGCTTATCTGGTTGATCACCTGCGGCAGCAGGGTTTCATGCTGTTTGACACCCAATTTATGACCCCGCATCTGGCACGGT
>JAHDGO010000281.1 GCA_020627605.1 Yoonia sp. | reverse complement strand
CGCATCAGCATCGGCTTTCTGTGCCGTCTTGATTGTGTCGCAGCCGCGCACCGGAAGAGAACACAGAGGTGATGGTCTAGACTACATCGCGAGTGAGCCACGCAACCACATTTTCGGCGTCCTGATCAGGCGGGAAAACCGGGTAGAACACTCTCACGATCTCACTGTCGCGGGTGATCATGGTCAGGCGCTTGTGCAACTGCGCGCCATCAACCGTTATCCCCGGCAGGTTCAGCGCCTTGCCCAGCGCCCGGTCTGCATCCGACAACAGCGCGAAAGGCAGATGCAGGCGTTCCGCGGCCTCTTGCTGGTAGGATTGGCTTTGGGTCGAGACACCGAACAGATGTTTGACCCCGAAACCCTGCAGTTCCTTGAAATGATCGCGAAAGGCACAGGACTGCGGTGTGCAGCCGCGCGCGCCCGGAATGTCATTCCAGCCGTCGGGCAAATCGCGGTCAGGCCGCCCTGTCATCGGATAGACATAGATCACCGCAAGCCCATCCAGCGTGCCAACATTCACCTTGCCGCCATCGGTACTGGGCAAACTGACCTCTGGCAAGGTCATCCCTTCCAGATGGTCCGCCTTGCCGTCATCCGATGGCGCGGGGATCAGTGACCAGTCGACCTCTGTCAGGCTCATAAGATGCCTTCATAGATCTTGGCGATCTTGGCAACAGCCTCTTCGGGTGGCAGTTCCTCGCTCTCGCCGGTCCGGCGGCTGGTCAGTTCGACCACACCGTTTTTCAGCCCGCGCGGGCCGACGGTGATCCGCCATGGCAGGCCGATCATATCCATCGTGCCGAACTTGGCCCCGGCCCGTTCGTCGCGGTCGTCATACAGCGGCTCCAGCCCCAGCCCGGTCAGCGAGGCGTAGAGCGCCTCGCAAGCCGCATCCGCAGCTTCATCGCCAGATTTCAGGTTCACAATCCCGCAGTGGAATGGCGTCACGCCCTCTGGCCAGATGATCCCCTTGTCGTCATGGCTGGCCTCGATGATCGCACCCAGCAGACGCGACACGCCAATGCCGTGCGAGCCCATATGAACGGGCACCTTGCCACCTTTGCCGTCATCAACCATCGCACCCATGGCGTCGGAATATTTGGTGCCGAAATAGAAGATCTGGCCAACCTCGATGCCCCGCGCGGTCCGGCGACGTTCCTCTGGGATGGCGTTGAAAAGCGCCTCATCATGGGTTTCATCGGTGCGGGCATAGCGCGAGGTGAATTCTTCCAGCACGCCCTGGCAGGCGTCCTTGTCATCATAGTCGATCACACGGTCGCCGAATTTCAGATCAGTGATCTCGCTGTCATAGAACACTTCCGACTCGCCCGTATCGGCCAGCACAAGGAATTCATGGGTGTCATCGCCACCAATGGGGCCAGAGTCGGCGCGCATCGGGATAGCCTGCAAGCCCATCCGTTCATAGGTGCGCAGATAACTGACCAGATGGCGGTTATAGGCGTGCAGCGCATCCTCTTTGGTCAGGTCAAAGTTGTAGCCGTCCTTCATGTAAAATTCGCGGCCCCGCATCACGCCAAAGCGCGGGCGGACCTCATCGCGGAATTTCCACTGGATCTGATAGAGCGTCAGCGGCAGGTCCTTGTAGCTGTTCACATGGGCGCGGAAGATGTCCGTCACCAGTTCCTCGGCCGTCGGGGTAAACAGCATGTCCCGCCCACCACGGTCCTTGATGCGCAGCATTTCCTCGCCATACGCATCGTAACGGCCGCTTTCCCGCCACAGGTCGGCCGACTGGATCGTCGGCATCTGAATGGCGATATGGCCGGCCCGCGCCTGTTCCTCATGCACGATATCCTCGATCTTGCGCAGCACCTTGAAGCCAAGGGGCAGCCAGGAATAAATCCCGGCACTCGCCTGCTTGATCATGCCGGCCTGCAGCATATAGCGGTGGCTGACGATCTGCGCCTCGCGCGGGGTCTCTTTCAGGACGGGCAGGAAATAGCGGCTCAGGCGCATGTGTCGGACCTTTTCGGGCAAAATCTGTGGGCCTTGGTGTAAGCCCGCGCGTCAGGCCCCGCAAGCACAGATCACAGATGCGCGACACTGTGCGAATAAATCCCCCACGGCCCGCGAAAGCGGCGTAACCTGACGCTGCGAAAGAGGTCCAATGACACGTCTGATCCCCTTGCTGGTTGCCTTCATGATGCTGTGGCCCATTGCGGGTTTTGCGGCACCGGTTCCCTACCTTCTGCAGGCAGACCGGTCAGAGGTTGGATTTGTCTACCGGCTGTCGGGTGCCGAAAACCGGGGCACCATGCCGGTCAGTGCCGCAGCTATCGTGATTGATTTCGACAATTTCGGCGCCTCCACCGTTGATGTCACCCTCAACGTGGCAGGCGCGCGGACCGGCCTGATCTTCGCCACAGAAGCGCTGAAAGCCAGGACCGTGCTGGACGCCGCAGCCCATCCCACCATCCGCTTTCGATCAACCGCCGTGCGCGCCCGCAATCCCGCTGATCTGTCCGCCGGGGGCGAGATTGACGGGTTGTTGACGATCAGGGGGGTGACCCGCCAGGTGACCTTGCAAGCCGCACTTTTTCGACAGCAGGGCACGGCAGAGGGCGATCTGCGCCAGCTCAGCTTTCGGATCAGCGGACAATTGCGCCGTTCTGACTTTGGCGCGTCAGGCTATGCCGACATTGTCGACGATATCATCACGCTGGATATTGCCGCACGGGTCGTCAGCGGCGGGTAATTTACGGCTGGCCCTTGCGCCAGCCTGCCCGGTGCCGCATTTATCACTTAACAACAGATGGATGGGACATGGCTTTGCCAGTCAGGGAACAATTCAAATACTGGGGCCTTGCGACGGCGGTCTTTCTTGTCGTCCTGTGGTTTCTGGGCGATGTGATCCTGCCGTTTGTGCTGGGCGGGGCCATTGCCTATGTGCTTGATCCTGTCGCCGACAGACTGGAACGGGCAAAGTTCAGCCGCATTGCTGCAGTGGCCATCATCACGCTTGTGGCGATCCTGATCTTTGTCCTTCTGATACTTCTGGTGATCCCGACCCTGATCCAGCAGACCGCATCACTCATCGACACCGCACCATCGCTGTTCGACAGGCTGCGCAGCGGGTTGCTGGACCGTTTCCCGGCCCTGATGGATGGCGACAGCACGGTCAGCCGCCAGCTGATCGCGATTGGTGAAACGATCCAGTCGAAGGGCGGGGAACTGGTCAACGGCATCCTCAATTCGGCGCTTGGCCTCTTGAACATTGTTATCCTGCTGGTCGTCGTACCTGTCGTGGCGGTCTACATGCTGCTCGACTGGGACAATATGACCGCCAAGATTGACGAGTTGCTGCCGCGCGACCATGTCGAAACAGTCCGGATGCTGGCGCGTGAGATTGACGCGACGCTGGCCTCTTTCATTCGCGGACAGGGGACCGTCTGCCTGATCCTCGGGACCTATTACGCGATTGCCCTGATGCTGGCGGGCCTCAACTTTGGCCTGATCGTCGGGTTCATCGCCGGTCTGATCACCTTTATTCCTTATGTGGGCGCACTGGTGGGCGGTGTGCTCGCCATCGGACTGGCACTGTTCCAGTTCTGGGGCTCTGTCGAGGTGACAGATGGCGAAACC
>JAHDGO010000280.1 GCA_020627605.1 Yoonia sp. | reverse complement strand
TAGCCGGTCTTCATACGTCGCCTGATCGCGCTGCGCTTGTGCGCGGAAGTTGCCTGCGCCGATACTGTCCATCAGCAGGATCGCGGTCGCGATAATCGTCCAGGCCACAACCACTATGCAGCCTGCCCAGGCCACAAGCTGCGTTTCCGATTTCAGACGGATGAAACGCGTTTCAGTGTCAGAGCGCAGGAATAGCCGCCGCTCTGGAAAGATGCGTTCAAGCATCCCGTGAATGCGTGCTGTCAGTGGTGATCTCACGTTGGTTCTTGTCCTCTCCGGTTCACCTTTGACGCGCCCCCCCAGCGCTGGTCCCACATCGTTTACGCAGACATGGCCCGCGCTGCAAGATTTTTGCGGCACCTATCGCAGCAAACCCTTGCCAGCAAGCGCGCTGCGCGGTGTCTTGCCGACGCGCGGTTTACCTTGGGGCGGCTTGGGTCGTGCCTGCTAGCGGCCAGTAGAAATCCGGAGGGATGCCAGCCTCTGCGCGCTTTTCCTCGTTGAAGGGCGGCTTGAGGTTGCCGTGAAAGTATTTGCGCACCAGACCATGAAACACCTCTGTCGGGTCAAGGTCGTGACGCCCGCAAAGGAAGTGGAACCATTTGGAGCCATAGGCGACATGGTGCACCTCTTCGGCGTAGATGACCTCTAGCGCTGCGACAGCCGCATCCATCTTGGCCTGTTTGAAGATCTTGATCATGCCGGGGGTGACGTCGAGGCCGCGCGCCTCCAGCACCATGGGGACAACGGCCAGTCGGCCCATCAGATCATCGACCGTATCTTCGGCGGCACGCCACATGCCCGCATGGGCTGGCAGGGCGCCATAGTGGCTGCCCAGTTCCTCAAGACAGTCGCACATCAGATTGAAATGTTTGGATTCTTCGTCAGCCGCCTTGACCCAGTCGTCAAAGAAGCCGATCGGCAGCGGCGTGTCGGAAAAGCGCGCGATGATGTCCCAGTGCAGGTCGACGGCGTTCAGCTCGATATGGGCGACCGCGTGCAACAGCGCAATGCGCCCGGCCTCTGACCCCGGTTTGCGGTGAGGGACGTCGCGCGGGTCCAGCAAATCCGGCTTGACCGGGCGTGCGGGTTGCAACGGCGGGGTCGCCGTGCCGATGGTGATCGGGTCACCAGCGGCCCGCGCCGCCTGCCATGCCGCAGCGTACCGGCGCGAGAGCGCTGTCTTTTCGCGGCCGTCAGCGGTGGTCAGGACCGCGACGGCCATCTCTGCCAGGGTCACAGCGCGCGCGCCGCATCCAGCACAGCATCGACATGACCCGGCACGCGCACCTTGCGCCAGACCTGTGCGATCTTGCCATCAGCACCAATCAGATAGGTCGCCCGTTCGATGCCCATATAGGTTTTGCCATACATGCTTTTTTCGACCCAAACGCCGTAGCGTTCGCAAACGTCACCCTCTTCATCCGACAAAAGCGCGATTTTCAGCTCATGCTTGGCGACAAATTTGTCGTGCTTTTTGACGCTGTCCTTTGAGATGCCAAGGATCACCGTGTTGATTGTCGCGAAATCATCCAACCGGTCCGTAAAGCCAATCGCCTCTTTCGTGCAGCCGGATGTGTCGTCGCGGGGGTAGAAATAGACGACCACGTTTTGCCCGGCAAAATCTGACAGGTTCACCATCTCACCCCCGTCGCGGGGCAGGCTGATGGCAGGTGCGGGATCACCGTTGGCGGGCTGTGTCATGGTCTGTCCTTTGCATGATGTCTTTTCCTGTTTTGTTTTAGCCCCGAACCGTGAAAGATAAAGGTCTGCCGCCACAGAAGTATGCATGACCGAAACCCCAGACCCTGAAACGCCAGACGTCGCGCCAGAGGCCCCCAAGGCCAAGCGTCAGCGCCACCGCCGCCGTCATGACGCGCGGCACTGGCTGTTCTATCTGCGCTCTGTTCTGGTGATCTGCCTTTTGCCGCTGATGTTTCTGGCCGCAGCCACCGTGATGATCATCGACCGCGAGATTACGGCCCCAAGCTGGATCACTGACCGCGTTGAGGCGCGGGCAGGCGATTTTCTGGAAGGGGCAACGCTGGAGTTTGGGGCAATCACCCTGCGGATCGGGCGCGACCTGCATCCGACCGTGCGGCTTGTCGACACACGGCTGGTGGATGCTGGCGGGCTGACACTCAGCCGGGTGCCGATTGTCGAGGGGTTGATTTCACCCCGCGGGTTGATCCTGCAACGTGATGTTCTGATGCAGGAGGTGCGGTTGATCGGTGCGCAGGTCAACCTGCGTCGCGCGGCCAGCGGCAATGTCTCTTTCGCGTTTTCTGCCGGGGGTGGCGATCTGGGCAATGCGCGCAGCCTGCCGGAACTGCTGGAGCAGTTTGATCAGGTGTTCGAGCGTCCGGCACTGGAGGCCTTGGAGACCGTCCGCGCCGAAGGGCTGGTTGTCAATTTTGACGATGCGCGCGCCGGGCGTAGCTGGATTGTGGATGGTGGCATTGCCGCGCTTGATCTGCGCGGCGGGCAAACCGCGCTGCGCGGGAACTTTTCGCTTTTGTCTGGGCGTGCCGGCGTGACCCAGGTCAACCTGTCCTATGTCAGCCCGCGCGGCAGTCCGGCCGCACAGGTGGGTCTGAACCTGACCGATGCTGTGGCCAGCGATATTGCCGCACAATCGCCCGCGCTCAGCTGGTTGCGGGATGTGGATGCGCCGATCTCTGCCTCGCTGCGGACAAGTCTGGACGACGATGGCGCGCTGGGTCCGCTGAATGCGGCACTTGAAATCGGGCAGGGGGTGCTGCAACCCAATCCCGCCACGGCCCCCGTCGCCTTTGACGCGGCGCGCGCCTATTTCACGTATGATCCGGTGCGCGACCGCATTTCCTTCTCCGATCTGAGCATTTCAAGCGAATGGGGCAGCCTGTCGGCAGAGGGGGACGCCTATCTGCGCGAGTTTCGCGACGGCCTGCCCCGCGCACTGCTGGCGCAGTTTCAACTGAGTGACGTGGTGATGAACCCGCCGGGGTTTTACGAGACGCCGCCACAGGTGCCGCAGGCGAGCGTTGATCTGCGGTTCCGGTTTGAGCCGTTTTCGATTGAGCTGGGGCAGGCGGTGATCGTTGACGATGCCTCGCGTGTCACGGCGAGCGGTGCGGCCCGTGCAACGCCGGATGGGTGGCAGATTGCACTGGATGCCGAGGTTGATCAGATCGCCCCGGCGCGGTTGCTGGACTTCTGGCCGCTGGCTGTGAAACGCGGAACGCGGCAATGGTTTGCGCGCAACGTCAGCGGTGGACGGCTGTTTGATCTGACATCCAACCTGCGCATCGCACCCGGAGAGGATACGCGCAACGCGTTCGGATTTGCCTTTGCCGATACGGATATCCGCCTCTTTGGTGAAATCCCATCGATTGAAGATGCCAGTGGTGTCGCCAGCATTGCCGAACATCAGTTTCATGTCAGCCTTGACGACGGCACTGTCCTGCCGCCGGAAGGCGGGCCGTTGGATCTTGCAGGCAGCCATCTGCAGGCGGTTGATCTGCGGTTGCGTCCGACGCCGGCGGTGCTGGATCTGCGCGTCGATGGCTCGCTGACTGCGACCCTGTCGGTGTTGAACCAGCCGCCATTTGGGTTTCTGGATCGCGC
>JAHDGO010000279.1 GCA_020627605.1 Yoonia sp. | reverse complement strand
CAATCGTGCCGATGTTCACGTGCGGCTTATTACGTTCAAACTTTTCCTTTGCCATATCGCAGGGCCCTTAATTCTGAGGGGCCATTCTCTGACCCGGTCCAACATCGCGGGCGATGTATTGGGAATTCGCAGGGAAATCAAGCCTCGCATCGCGCCACGGGCGCGCAAGAGTTGGAAAATCCGACATCGCCAGAGCAGCCGTTATGTCCGCCACGCCAATCGTGCTAGACTGGGCCAGTATTTCAAAGGAGACGCAGATGAAGTTAGGGGCATTTTCGATCTCGCTGAACGTCAAGGACGTCAACGTATCAAAGGAATTTTACGGCAAGCTGGGGTTTGAACCCTTTGGCGGTGACGCCGATCAGGGCTGGCTGATCCTGCGCAATGGCGACACGGTCATCGGCCTCTTTGCCGGAATGATCACGGCGAATTCGCTGACCTTCAACCCCGGCTGGGACCAGCAGGCGCAGGACGTGGATGACTTTGACGACGTCCGCGCGATTCAGGCGCGGCTGAAATCTGCTGGCCTGACCCTGGATGCCGAGGCCGATCCTGACGGCAGCGGGCCGGGCTTCATCACGCTGACAGACCCGGACGGCAATCCGATTCTGATTGACCAGCACCGCTAGCGCACTGTCCGTCCGAGCATGCGCAACGCCTGCGACAGATAGTCGATAAAGATGCGGACCCGTCGGATGCGGCGCAGGTCCTCGTGATACACGACCCATGTGCTGCGCGTTTCATCCAAAGCCGTGCCAGGCACCCGCTGCAATTCGGGAAACCTGTCGGCGCACCAGCTGGCCAGAAAGCTCATGCCTGCACCGGCGCGCACCAGATGCAGATGCATTTCCGGGTCGCTGACCTCATGCCTGACGGCCGCTTTTGGAAAGGGTGATGCGGTGATCCAGCGTGTCAGTTCCGGGAACGGGCCGTAGCCCACAAAGGTCAACCCGGCGCCCTGACGGCCAGCCGTGTCAAAGACGTCGTCGAGATAGCTTTGGCTGGCATAGATGCCGATGGGCAGGGGCTGCAGCTTGCGCGCGATGACATCATCCGTGATCTCGGCCGCGTGCCTGATGGCGACATCGGTTTCCAGTTTGCTGATGCTTTCGATGTCAAAGGTCAGGGTGATCTGGAGTTCGATCTGCGGATAGATCCGGCAAAACTCTGCAAGGATCGGGGCCAGCAGCAGATGCCCCGTCATCGGATCGACGGACAGGCGGATGCGGCCTGACGCCTCTCGGTCCAGCCCTTGCAGACTGTTGCGGGCACGGGTGAGCAGCACCTCAGCCTCTTCTGCCTCTGGCAAAAGTGTTTCGCCAGCCGCCGTCAGGGTCAGCCCCTGCCGCGACCTGCGGAAAAGCTGGACGCCATATGCCGTCTCCAACCCTTCGATATGCCGCCGCACGGTGGCATGGGTCGCGCCCATGGTGTCTGCCGCCGCGCGCAGGCTGCCGGTCCGCGCCACGGCCAGAAAGAAGGGCATCTGATCCCAATCCGTCATTCTGTGCCTGTCGTGGTCAAAATTTGAACCACAGCGGTTCATCTGCATCGGTTTTCATGTCGAAAAACTATCCATAAACCGATGCCAGTTTCAACCCGATGAGAAAGGAAGGCACCATGAAAGCCGCCGTCTATCACCGCTACGGTCCCGCCAATGTCGTCAAACTGACCGAGACACCACAGCCCACTGCGGCCCCCGGACATATTCTGATACGCCTGCGGGCAAGTGCGGTCACCGCCGCCGATACGATGATCCGCCGGGGTGTGCCGCGCTTTGGCCGGTTGTTTCTGGGTCTGCGCGGCCCAAAGAACCCGGCGATGGGCACCCAGTTTGCCGGGGATGTTGTCGAAGTTGGTGCGGACGTCACAGGGTTTGCGCCGGGCGATCGTGTCTTTGGCGAAACCGGACTTGCCTTTGGCGCGCATGCCGAATGGGTTGCGGTCAAGGCTGACGAACTGGTCGCGCATATCCCTGACGGCATGACTTACGAGGATGCCGCCCCGCTTTGCGACGGGCCTCTGACGGATATGAATTTTCTGCGCAACCTCGCCGATTTGCAGCCGGGCCAGCACATCCTGATCAATGGGGCTGCCGGGTCACTGGGTACGGCTGCCGTGCAACTGGCCAAGGCGATGGGTGCCGAAGTCACCGGCGTTTGCAGTGCACGCAATGCGGCCTTTGTCAGGTCGCTGGGGGCGGACCATGTGGTGGATTACAACAGGGCCGATTTTACCCGCCACTCCGGGCGCTATGATGTCATCTACGACACTGTCGGCAAAAGCAGCTTTGGCCGGGCGAAACACGCCTTGAAACCCAGTGGACTTTATATGTCACCGGTTCTGGGTTTGGGCCTTTTAGGGCAGATGTTCTGGACCAAGTGCTTTGGCCGCAAGCGTGCCAAGTTTTCGGCCACTGGCATGTTGCCGGTGGATCAGCAGCGCCCGCTGCTTCGGGACCTGCTGGAACTGCTGCGGCAAGGCCATCTGCGGATGATCATTGACCGCCGCTTCCCGCTGGACCGCGTGGCAGAGGCGCATGCCTATGTCGACACCGGCCACAAGCGTGGCAACGTCATACTGGAACTGGGGCAGGCCTGATCAGGCCCGCCCCGCCCGTGGCTCTACCCCACGAGCCCGCCATCGGCGCGCTGAACCGCGATGATGCTGGAGCGTGGCAACATCCCTTCGCCATCGGGGAAGGGGGCTGCCGGGTGCTGGATGCCCACAAACATCGTCCGTTTGTCAGCCGACCACGTCAGCCCTGTCACCTCAGACCCGTTTGGCCCGGTCAGGAAGCGTTCGATCTGTCCCGTCACAGGGTCACCGGCGAGCATCTGATTGTTGCCCATCCCGGCAAAGCCTTCTTCGTTGCTGTCGTCACCATCGGTCTGGATCCAGAGCAGGCCGGTGCTGTCAAACATCATCCCGTCAGGCGAGTTGAAGAGGTTGCCTTCGTTCACGTTGGACGACCCGGCATTCAGCCCCTCATGAACGGTCGGATTGCCCGCCATCACATACAGATCCCATGTGAAGTCGTTCGAGGCATGATCGTCATTGGCGGGCCGCCAGCGCACGATCTGACCGTAACGGTTTTCGTTGCGCGGGTTGGGAGAGTTGTGCACGGCAAACGCAGGATCACCACCAGCATTGGTGAAGTCCGGCGCGCGGCGCGAATTGTTGGTCAGGGCGCAATAGCCTTCGACGGCAACCGGGTTGACAGCCACCCACTCTGGACGGTCCATCGTGGTTGCGCCCACCTTTGACGCCGCGACGCGGGTGTAAATCGCGATTTCCGCCGCATCCATCCCGGTGGCGTCGGGTGTCAGTGCGACCCATTCACCTGTCGTATCAGTGTTGAACTTTGCCACATAAAGCTGACCATCGTCCAAAAGCTCTGATGTTGGCCCGCCGGGGGTGTAGATGCCGTTGGAGACATATTTATACATGAACTCCCCCCGCTCATCGTCGCCCATATAGACAACGACACGGCCATCGGGTGCGATCACAGCGGCGGCGTTTTCATGTTTGAAACGGCCAAGGGCTGTGTGCTTGATCGGGGTCGAGGTCGGATCGCTCGGGTCGATTTCCACGATGTAGCCGAAACGGTGCGGTTCATTCGGG
>JAHDGO010000278.1 GCA_020627605.1 Yoonia sp. | reverse complement strand
CCGTTTCAGGCTGATTGCGCAGGCTCTTGCAAAAATTATGGCGGTCCTCGACCGGGTCGGACAGGTTGATCATCACCAGATCAGGGGCTGCAGCTGCAATGCGTTTGATGGCGTCTGCAATCGTGCTGCAGGTCTCTACCGAAAAATGCGCCGCCAGCATTTTTGCCTTCAAGACAACCCTGTTTGTCGGCACAGTGTCGACAATCAAAATACGTCCGGTCATGTCTTACTCCACGTCTTCACACACATGCGCAAACTCTCGATTTTTGGTTAAGAAAAAGTTTCCAGAACAGTAAGGATTGTTGATGACCCCTGAACGCGCCGAAATCATCGCCTTGCAGGCCCTCGCTTGGCTGGCCGGCAATGAAGAGCTTTGTCCGGTGTTTCTGGGTGCAACCGGCGGCAGCGGTGATGACCTGCGCGACAGGGCGACGGACCCGGCGTTTCAGGCGGCGGTGCTGGAATTCATCACAATGGATGATGCCTGGGTCACCGCCTTCTGTGACAGCGTTGATCTGGCCTATGACCAGCCACTGCGCGCCCGCTATGCTTTGCCAGGTGCAGAGGCAGTGCATTGGACCTGAAAGCGACAGATGTGGACAAACCCGGCGAACGTGGCGCAAGGGCAGAGGGAGATCGGCCTGTGATCAGGGGTGTCATTTTCGACAAGGACGGCACACTTTTTGATTTCAACGCGACATGGGGCGTCTGGACCCGGCAAATGACCGCGGCAGAGGCCGCAGGCGATGCCGCCATGTTTGATGCGCTGGCAGAGGTGCTTGGCTATGACGCGACTGCCCTCCGCTTTCGTCAGGACAGTCTGGTGATTGCCGCAACGGCGGGGGAGGTGGCCGACGCCATCATCTCGGTCACCGGATCGCAGGACCGCGCGGCCCTGCTGGCGCGGATGAACAGCATGACCGCAGCGGTCACGCAGGTCGAGGCTGTTCCCCTGATCCCGCTGTTTGACCAGCTGCGCGCGGCTGGTTACCTGATCGGCATCGTCACCAATGATGCAGAGGCCCCCGCGCGCCAGCACCTGCAACGGGCGGGTGTGCTGGATCGTTGCGATTTCATTGCAGGCTACGACTCCGGTTATGGGGGCAAACCTGCCCCCGGTCAGCTGATCGCATTTTGCGAGGCGACCGGACTGACGCCCGATGCCTGTGTCATGGTTGGCGACAGCACCCATGATCTGCACGCCGGACGCAGCGCGGGGATGCGGGCGGTGGGCGTGCTGACCGGGCCAGCCGAAGCCGCCGCACTGGATCCATGGGCTGACGCAGTCCTCGACAACATCGGTTTTCTGCCGCGCTGGCTGCAGGCGCAATCGCAAGGCTAGCCCCACCACCGACAGGAAATGTCGCTTTCGCGTGATTTTGGGGCGTCTTTCTTTGCCATGCTGGCACGAAAGGCAAAAGGGTGAAGGCCATGTCAGACAAAACAAAGTCACGCCGTCGCGGCGGTGGACGCGCAGGTGCCGCAACGCGGCGTGGTTCGGCGGTGATCGAACAGATGCCCTGGCGCATCCCGCGCAACCCCGATCGCCCGACCGAGCCGCTGGATGGCGACGGCGTTGCCGCCATTCACGATGGGGCCATGCGCATCCTCGAAGAGGTGGGTATCGAATTTCTGAATGAAGAGGCGCTGACCCTGTTCAAAGAGGCCGGGTGCACGGTCAACGGCACCAACGTCCGCATGGGCCGCGACTGGGTGATGGAGATGCTGGGCCATGCCCCATCGTCATTTACCCTGACCCCGCGCAACCCTGACCGCAAACTGACCATTGGCGACGGCCATATCGTGTTCGGCAACGTGTCTTCGCCGCCAAACTATTTTGACCTTGAGATCGGCAAGAAGGTGTCAGGCACCCGCGCGCAATGCGCCAATCTGTTGCGTCTGACCCAGTATTTCAACTGCATCCATTTCGCTGGTGGCTACCCGGTGGAACCGGTCGATGTGCATGCCTCTGTCCGGCATCTGGACGTGGTTTATGACAAGATGGTGCTGACCGATAAGGTCGCGCACGCCTACTCTCTGGGCAAAGAGCGTGTCGAAGACGTCATGGAGATGGTCAAGATTGCTGGCGGGCTGACCGAGGAAGAGTTTGCCGCGACCCCGCACATGTACACCAACATCAACTCGACCTCGCCGCTGAAACATGACGTGCCGATGATCGACGGCTGCCTGCGCTGCGTCAGACGGGGGCAGGCCGTGGTGGTCACACCCTTTACGCTGGCGGGTGCCATGGCACCTGTCACGATGAGTGGTGCGGTCACACTGTCGATTGCAGAGGCCCTGAGCGCGATTGCGCTGTTTCAATACGTCCGGCCCGGCGCGCCCTGTGTGATCGGGACATTCACCAGCAATGTCGACATGAAGTCAGGCGCGCCTGCCTTTGGCACGCCGGAATACATGCGCGCTACGCAGATGACCGGCCAGATGGCCCGCTTTTACGGTCTGCCGATGCGCAGTTCGGGCGTTTGCGCGGCCAACGTCCCTGACGGGCAAGCCATGTGGGAGACGTCAAATTCGCTTTGGGCGGCGGTGCAGTCCGGCACGAACGTCGTCTATCATGCGGCGGGTTGGCTGGAGGGCGGGCTGATCGCCAGCCCGGAAAAATTTGTCATGGATTGCGAAGTCCTGCAGATGATCCAGCGCTATTTTGAGCCAGAGGTCGTGGCGACGGGCCCCGATGATATCGCGATTGACGCCATCAAGGAGGTCGGCCCGAACGGCCACTTCTTTGGCATCTACCATACACAGCAACGCTATGAAAATGCGTTCCACCAACCCTTTGTATCCGACTGGCGCAATTTTGAGGCGTGGGAGGCCGCAGGCAGTATCTGGACCGCAGAGCGCGCGCACCGCACCTTCAAGGATATCATCGCGCAGTTCGAAGAACCGCCCATGGATGTCGCCATCAAGGAAGAGCTGGCCGCCTTTGTCGATCGCCGCAAGGCCGAAGGGGGCGCGCCGACCGACTTTTGATCTGGCAAGCTATTTGTCGCCGCCAAGGCAGGTGACAAAGGCGTTGGCCAGCCGCGTGATCATCTGCGCGTAAAGGTCCGGGCCGGGTTCCAGCCCGGCACCCACCGCATCAATTTGCGCGGTATTTGCATCGGTGCCTTCGGTGACCAGTTCCGCCCAGCGGTCGCCGATCTCGGCATCGCTGAAGACGCAGACGATATCCTGTTCGGCCATGTCATCGCGCAGCGCTGCAATCTGTGCAGGACCCGGCGTGCGGGCGTCGGCACCGGCGATGGCCGCACTGGCGTTCAGCCCATAGCGCGCCTCAAAATACTGGTAGCCGTCGTGGGGCAGGACATACGCGACCTCTGCCAGCGGGGTCAGGCTGGCTGCGACCTCTGCGTCCAGTGTGCGGAGTTGATCAGCGGCTGCAGCGGCATTGGCCTGATAGGTCGTCGCGTTGTCAGGGTCTGCCGTGGCGAGTGTGTCGGCAATCGCGGCGAGCCAGACCTGCGCCACCTGCGGGTCAGTCCAGCCATGCGGATCAAAATCGCCGTGGTCATGCGCATGGTCGTGATCATCCTTGTCTTCCGCATGATCCTCGCCATGTTCATGCTCGTCATGCTCGTCATGCTCGTCATGCTCGTCATGCTCGTCATGCTCGT
>JAHDGO010000277.1 GCA_020627605.1 Yoonia sp. | reverse complement strand
GGATAGGCCCCTGCGGGATTACATGCACCCGGTGAAGCGAACTGTTCATGATCGGCAAGAGCACATGCGCCATCCGTGTGGGGTCAAGGTTCAGCAAATGGCGGATGATCATGCCGATCACACCGCCGGAGGTGACGCATAAGACGCGCGCGCCCGGCTTGGCTGCCTCTTGCAGCACTCCGGTGACACGCGCCTCAAACGACGCAAAGGTTTCGACGCCCTTGATCTCGGCATCGTGCCAGGCGCGCATCACCTGCGGGACATGGGCCGCAAATTCATCGGGGCCGGGAAACGGGATACCATGCAAATCCTCCAGCGCCTGACCCAGATTGAAGTAATCCATCTCGTTCAGGCGCGGATCAATCAGCGGATCGGCATATCCGATGCCCGCGGCCGTCTCACGGTGGCGGCGCAGGCTGCCGGAAATCACCTTGTCGAACGGATCTTCGCGGTCACGCAGGTAATCTCCCAGCCAGCGGGCCTGCTGATGCCCCAGATCAGAGAGCCGGTCATAGCTTTCCTCATCCGTGGCGCCGGAATTGGCCTGCCCGTGGCGGACAAATAGAATCTGACCCATCGTATTCTCCCTGAAGGTTCAGGGTTACGGGCTGACCGGGCTGTTTGCAACGGTTCTGCGGGCCGGGATTCGGGTAGGACGGGGTCAGCCGGAGCGGCGAAAACCGATAAATCTGTGACATACCGCTCACAGCGGCGCGAGACGGCAGAAACATTGGCCACTCACGCGTTTGCGCCTGAATGAAATCTGTGAACGGCTGCAAGAAAAGTGATCCAAAATCACGGGTCACTGGGGTCGCTGCCGCACAAAGAGCCCCCCGTTTATGTGCATGAATGCGCAGAACTCTGCCGATAGCGCGTTTCAACTCGTGTCAAGCACCAAAACACATCACATTCATCACCTTTTTCGTGATCGGTGGCGCACTTTTCCGGGCGGCGAAAAAGGCCAATTGTCAATTCATCGAAACGCGGCAGACCCCGCCGCACAACACCAACCCCCGCGGTCCTCTCCCACCGCACAACACACCAAACGCGGTCCTCCCGCCGCACACCAAAACTGAAAAGGAACTAAACTATGTCTATCAAAACAATCGCACTCGCCGCCGCTACTGTTGCAGCTACCGCATCATTCGCATCCGCCGACAGCTACTTCCAGTTCGGCGAACGCCTGGAAAGCGGCTCTGTTCTGGACCTCGGTCTGGTCCGCGCTGAAAGCGCTGGTGTCGTGGAAATCTACGACTACTCCAAAGGCGAAGTTGGCGCACTGCTGGGCACCGAAGCCGTGAACGCCGGTGCAAACACAGACGTGAAAGTCAACGTCGGCATCCGCCCAACAATGGACGTGATCGCCCTGCTGAAGATCGATGGTGAAACAGTCGCCGAGCGTGACTTCGACGTCGATCGCTAATCCCCCCGGTCGCAGTCCTGCGGGGCTGCGGCCACCCCAAACCCAACCTCTCGCAGTTCTCCCACTGCAACACAAAATCTAAGGAACAAAACCATGTCTATCAAAACAATCGCACTCGCTGCCGCAACCATCGCCGCAACTGCTTCTATCGCTTCTGCCGACAACTACTTCCAGTTCGGTGAGCGTCTGGAAAGCGGCTCTGTCCTGGACCTTGGTCTGGTGCGCGCTGAAAACGCCGGTGTCGTGGAAATCTACGACTACTCCAAAGGTGAAGTTGGCGCACTTCTCGGCACCGAAGCCGTGAACGCCGGTGCAAACACAGACGTCAAGGTAAACGTCGGCATCCGCCCAACAATGGACGTGATCGCCCTGCTGAAAATTGACGGAGAAACAGTGGCCGAGCAGGACTTCGACATCGACCGCTGATCAGGACGGCAGGAAGCTTAGACCTTCCTGTTCCTGGGGCCGGCATCCTTCGGGGTGTCGGCCTTTGTTTTTGCCCAGTGACCACTTGTGAACCCTGCCCTCACATGGGAATGTGACCCCCAAGAGCAGCCCCAAGAACAAGACAAACAGGGTCTTTCGCGTGTCCACCCAAACGCTATTGCGTGATGTTTTCGGCTTTGATGCCTTTCGCCCCGGACAGGGCGAGATTGTGGATGCCGTCATCGCTGGCGAAAACACCCTGGCCATCATGCCAACCGGCGGCGGCAAATCCCTATGCTTTCAACTGCCCGCATTGGCCCGCAATGGTGTGACTGTTGTCATCTCACCCCTGATTGCCCTGATGCGCGATCAGGTGCGTGGCCTGCACGAGGCAGGCGTCGTGGCCGGTGCCCTGACATCCGGCAATACGGCGGAGGAAACAGATGCGGTCTGGGCCGCGCTGGAAGCAGGTGATCTGAAGCTGCTTTACATGGCGCCTGAACGGCTCGCCTCTGGCGGGACGATCAACATGCTGCGGCGCGCAGGCGTCGGACTGATCGCAGTGGACGAGGCCCATTGCGTCAGCCAATGGGGCCACGATTTTCGCCCCGACTACCTGCGCATCGGCGAGTTGCGCCGCACGCTGGATGTGCCACTGGCCGCTTTCACCGCAACCGCAGATGCCGAAACACGGGACGAAATCGTTGAAAAGCTTTTCGGCGGTGTCGCCCCTGCCACCTTCCTGCGTGGCTTTGACCGGCCCAACATCCACCTTGCCTTTGCGGTCAAGGACGGCCCCCGCAACCAGATCCTGAACTTCGCCGCCGCGCGCAAAGGCCAGTCCGGCATCGTCTATTGCGGCACACGGGCCAAGACCGAAACGCTGTCACAGGCGCTGGGTCAGGCAGGCCACAGTACCTGCCACTACCACGGCGGGATGGAAGCCGAAGATCGCCGCATCGTGGAACGCCGTTTCCAGCAGGAGGACGGTCTGATCGTCTGCGCCACGGTTGCTTTTGGCATGGGCATCGACAAACCCGATATCCGCTGGGTCGCCCATGCCGATCTGCCCAAATCCATCGAGGCCTATTATCAGGAAATCGGCCGCGCGGGCCGCGATGGCGCACCTGCCGAAACACTCACCCTTTTCGGGCCTGATGACATCCGCTACCGCCGCCAGCAAATCGACGAGGGGCTGGCCCCGCCAGAACGCCGCGCAGCGGATCACGGGCGTCTGAATGCATTGCTGGGTCTGGCAGAGGCGCTGCGCTGCCGCAGGCAGACCCTGCTGGAATATTTTGGCGAAACACCCGCGCCTTGCGGCCATTGCGACCTTTGCGACAAACCGGCAGAGGTCTTTGACGGCACAACGCCCGTGCGCATGGCCCTCTCTGCCGCCCTGCGGACAGAGGAATGGTTCGGCGCGGGTCATCTGATCGACATCCTGCTGGGCAATGCCACAGACAAGATCATGCAGCGTGGCCATGACAGCCTGCCCACCTACGGGGTCGGCAAGGATTACGACAAACGCCAGTGGCAGGCGATCTTCCGCCAGATGATGGGGCATGATCTCTTGCGCCCCGACCGCGACCGCCATGGCGCGCTGCGCATGACCGAACATGCCCGGCCAATTCTGCGGGGGGAGGCGACGATTGAACTGCGCCGCGACACTATCCGCGCCGCCAAGGGCAGTGGCCCCATGGTGCGTATGATGGTCAGCGAGGAGGACGCGCCGCTGTTGTCAGCGCTGAAGGCCAAACGCCGCTTTCTGGCCGAACAGGCCAAT
>JAHDGO010000276.1 GCA_020627605.1 Yoonia sp. | reverse complement strand
GTCTTCGGTATCTGCCAGGGTAACAGACACGAATTCTGCCGCACGTTCGTCTTCAGGCGTGATTTCAACGCTTTGCGAGGATTGAACGCCACCGCCGCCGAGATCGACAAACTGGCTGGTATCCACGCCGAAATACCAGCCGGCCAGCAGGATCAGAACGCCGGCGATCCCACCAATACCCCCTGCCCGGCGCGCGCCACCGCTGCGCCGTCTATCCTCGATATTGCTGCTTCCGCGCCGTCCACGCCATTTCATGTGCTTACCCCCATTGACCCTGCTGATACTCTAAAGTGTAAAAACGCCTGCACAAGCTTGACCGTTCCCTTGCGACATGGCCTAAGGCGACAAAACAAGGGGGCGTTATGCTTCGCAGGCTCTACGATTGGACGATTTCACTGGCGCAGTCGCCCCACGCGATGTGGGCGCTGGCCATTGTGTCATTCATTGAATCATCGTTCTTTCCGATCCCGCCAGACGTCCTGATGATCCCGATGATTATCGCGCGACCGTCGCGCGCATTCCTGATCGCGCTTGTGGCGACAGTCGCCTCTGTCCTTGGCGGGTTGTTCGGCTATTATATCGGCGCTGCCCTGATGGAGAGTGTCGGCCAGCCAATTCTGGAGTTTTACGGCAAGGATGCGAGCTTTGCCGAAATGGCGGCAGTCTTCAATGAATATGGCGCATGGGCGGTCGTCGTGGCCGGGGTGACGTTCCTGCCGTTCAAGGTGATCACCATTGCCTCTGGCGTCACCGGGCTGTCATTGCCGGTATTCATCCTGTCGTCTATCTTTGCGCGGGCCTTGCGGTTCTTTATCGTCGCCGCGCTTTTGTGGAAATTCGGGGCACCAATCCGCGACTTTATTGAGCGGCGATTGGGCCTGATGTTCATTCTTTTCTGTCTGCTGCTTGTGGGCGGCTTTGCATTGATCGGTTTGCTATGACACGTCAATTGATGATCATTCTGTCTGCTGGCGGGTCAACCGCGCTGCTGGCCGGGGCGTTTCTGTTTCAGGCTTTGGGATATCCGCCCTGCGCGATGTGCCTGTGGCAGCGCTGGCCACATGTGGCAGCCATCGTCATCGGTGTGATCGCGCTGCGCTACGGCGGCAAGCTCTGGCCGGTTATGGGTGCTCTGGCCGCTGCGACGACCGCAGCCATCGGAATTTTCCATACCGGCGTTGAGAGAGACTGGTGGGAAGGCCCCAGCAGTTGCACGGGTGGCGGTGCGCTGGATGGGCTAAGTGGTGCTGACCTGCTGACAGTCACGGGCCCCCGCGTTGTCATGTGCGATCAGGTCAGTTGGGAGTTTCTGACGCTGTCGATGGCGTCCTGGAACGCACTTTGGTCACTTCTGCTGGTTGTTGGTTGGCTGCTTGCTGCGCGTCTTAACGACGGGTCGACAACAAAAGGTTCGTCTCTGACCGCGTGATCCCGTCCATCCGGCGGATCGCGAACAAGACCTCGTCAAACCGTTCCAGCGTATCCGTTCCGATCTCTGCAATCAGGTCCCATGTGCCGTTGGTGGAATGCACCGCCTGTACCTCTGCCATGCGGCCAAGCTGTTTCGTCGCCTTTTCCGCACCCCGCCCGGCGATTTCCAGCATCATCAACCCGCGCACCGGATGTGGGCGCACGTCAGAGCGTGTGAGCACGGTAAAGCCGGCGATTTCACCCCCCTGCTGCAAACGGTCCAGCCGCACCCGGATCGTGCTGCGGGTCACGCCAAGCCGATCTGCCAGTTCCGAGAGTGAGGCGCGCCCATTCCGGCGCAGCGCGGCAATCAGGGCATTGTCCAGTTTGTCCATTCGGACCATCCATTTTGGTCAATCAGCCACCATATTGCACAATTTGGTGGCTTACCCCACCCCCGATTTTGGGCAAGAATTTCAGCATGACACAAACACATTGCATTCTGATTGGCGCACCGGTGGACTGTGGCAAACGCCGCCGCGGCTGCCTCATGGGGCCTGACGCCTACCGCACGGCCGGTATCGCCGAAGCCCTGACCGAACTTGGCCATAGCGTCGAGGATATCGGCAACCTCAGCCCCGCTGATGTCGCCGTGCCCGCCCCGAAGAACCCCAAGATCCATGCGCTGGCCGAAAACGTCGGCTGGACAAAGACACTGATGGCGGCCGCACAGGACACCGCACAGCGCGGGATGCCGATTTTCATGGGTGGTGATCACGCACTTGCCGCCGGAACTGTCGCAGGTATGGCCGCCCATGCCGCCAGCCAGAACCGGCCCTTCTTTGCGCTTTGGCTGGATGCACACAGCGACATTCACACGCCGGAAACCACCGACAGCGGTAACCTGCATGGCACCCCGGTTGGCTATGTGACCGGGCGCGATGGCTTTGACGCCTACCCACCGCTGCCGGCCAGGGTTGCGACGCGCAACATCTGCATGATCGGTCTGCGGTCCGTCGATGCGGCTGAACATGCAGTCTTGGATGATGGCGATGTCACGCTGGTCGACATGCGCCGCATTGACGAAGAAGGGATCAGCGCACCATTGCAGGCCTTTCTTGAAAGGGTCGCGGCGGAAAACGGGATGCTGCATGTGTCGCTTGATGTCGATTTTCTTGACCCATCGATTGCCCCTGCGGTCGGTACGACAGTCCCAGGTGGCGCAACCGTCCGCGAGGGCCATCTGGTGATGGAAATCCTGTCAGACAGCGGGCTGGTCACTTCGCTCGATCTTGTGGAACTCAACCCCTATCTGGATGAGCGCGGAAAGACCGCCAACCTGATGGTGGACCTGACGGCATCACTTATGGGCAGACGTGTCTTTGACCGCCCGACGCGGAGCAGCGCATGAGTGTCCTCAATCTGCTGCAGGCGCCGCGCGCGGTTGTGATGGTGCGGCCTGCGGCCTTCCACCCCAACCCTGAAACAGCCGACGATAATCGGTTTCAGTCAGCAGCAAATGCCCCCAACAGCGAACTCGCCACCACTGCATTGGCCGAGGTGGATTGCGCCATCGCAACCCTGCGCGATATCGGGGTGACAGTGCATGCGTTCGACGATGACGGGCGTTACGATACGCCTGACAGCGTCTTTCCAAACAACTGGTTTTCAACCCATCCCGGTGGGCTGGTGGGTATCTATCCGATGTATGTGCCATCGCGGCGGCGCGAGCGGCGTGGCGATGTGCTGGAACTGCTAAAAAATGCCTATCGGGTTGAAACGATCCACGACTACTCTGGCCTGGAACAGGACAACCTGTTTCTGGAAGGCACCGGCGCGATGGTCCTCGATCATATTGCCCGCGTGGCCTACACGGTTTTGTCACACCGGGCTGACCCCATCGTGCTGGAACGGTTCTGCACCCACTTCGGGTATGAGCCTATCGCCTTTACGGCGACCACCAGTGACGGTGAGCCGATCTATCACACCAATGTCCTGATGTGTGTGGCAACCGATTTCGCCCTTGTGGGGCTGGATATGATCGCTGTGCCAGAACGCCAGCGCACTGTCCGGCAGCGGCTGGAAGAAACCGGGCGGGAGGTCATCACCCTGTCGCCAGACCAGATCGCCGCCTTTGCCGGAAACGCCATTGAACTGACGGGGCGGGATGGGCGGCAACTGGTGCTGTCGCAGACGGCCTATGACAGCCTTGATGCAGATCAGCGCCAGCGTATCGC
>JAHDGO010000275.1 GCA_020627605.1 Yoonia sp. | reverse complement strand
CATCTGGCAGGTAGAAGGTGTCAAACGCGCCGCTGTCCAGTGACGACCGGATGATGCCGGAACCACCCTGATCGACGTAACCGGCCACAACCAGCACTTCACCACCAGCGGAGGCCAGTGCGCCCACTTCGGCAGAGTAGTCGGCCTTGCCGTCTTCATGCGCGGCAGAGATGGTGACGGTGCCGCCAGCCTCTTCAAACGCGGCCTGGAAGGCATCGGCCAGACCCTTGCCATAGTCGTTGTTGGTGTAGGTCAGGGCCACTTCGCTGATGCCGCGGTCCTGCAGGATGTCTGTGATGATCACACCCTGACGCGCGTCAGACGGGGCTGTGCGGAAGAACAGACCGTCATCTTCGGCAGTCGACAGGCCTGGCGATGTGGCGGATGGTGAAATCATCACGACGCCGTTGGCGCGGGCCACGTTGGCCAGAATTGCACCGGTCACACCGGAACAGTCGGCACCCATGATCGCGGCAACACCGTCAGATGTCACAAGACGTTCAGCCGCAGCTGTTGCCGCACCGGCGTCAATACATGTGCTGTCACCACGGACAGGTGTGACGGTCATACCGTCCAGCAGCGCACCGGAGTCGGTGACTTCAGCCATGGCCAGTTCCGCACCGGCACCCATGGCCGGAGTGATGGATTCCAGCGGCCCGGTAAACCCGAGGATCACGCCGATCTTGACTTCGCTATGGCCGTCAGCGGATGCGCCGCCAGCCATCATTGCAACAGCAGATGTCGCGAGCAGTAGTTTTTTCATTTTTGGTCTCCCTATTGGATATCGGTATCCTGACGGCAAACTTATCAGGACGTTTCCAAAAGGAAAGTCGGAACCATAGGTCAATGTGCTGATCAGCGGCGGCATGGCAGGCAAATGGGCTGTTTGGATCAGTTGCGGGCGGAAACAGACTGTTTCGGGTCAGTAATCCGCAAGCGAGAGCCGGGCCTGGTCCCAATCGCCCCGCGCCATGGCCGCATCGCTGATCCAGAATTGCAGGACCTTGCGCGCCCCCCAATGCCACTGGTGCAGCTGATCGGCCTGTAGCTGCAGCAGCAGGTGATCGTGCGCATGAAGATCGACGGCTTCCTTCTGGTGGCTGCCGATCCCGAACATCTGGTGCCTGCGTTCGGTCGCGGGCAGTCGCCAATGCGCGTCGATATCATCGCGCACGACATCCGGCAGCGCCAGATAGGTTGTATAGTTCTGGCTGGCCGCGGCGATAAAGGTCGCATCGGTGGCGATCTGCAAGTCTGGCAGGGCGCATTTTCTGTTTTGATAATATTGCGCAAAACGGGCAGGGGTATCGCCCTCTGGCTGCACCTGTCGGAAGTAGTGTTCCAGCAGATCCACCTCTGTGCGTGTCAGACCCTCCCACGGGTCGTATTCGAATGCCCAGCCTGTGACCTCATCAACAAAGCTGGCGAAATCGTCAGAGCTGTCATCCTCTGCCAGCGCCATCAACAAGGTGTTGGCAAACCGCTGCACCGTGTCCCAGTAGTAGGGGCCGGCAAAGGCTGGCACCTCCCTGATATACCGCATCGCCGATAAATCGGTCGTGTTCTGATTGGGGAATTTGGATGCCATATAGACATTGGCCATCGCCGCGGATTCCGGATCAGCAACCGGCGAGGCAAGCGGCTCTACCGGCCATCTGGGAAAGACCTTGGGCGCAGAGTCTCTGGTCTGCCCCTTGATGTATTTGTGCCAGTGGGGCCCTGCGTAGAGCGGTGGAAGGTCATCTGGCGGCGCAGAGACGGCATCGGGTCGTTTTGGCGCGTAGATCACCTTGCTGGCGGCAAAGCCTTTCCCGACGGTCTGCACAAAGAACGACAAGGTGCCGGTTCTGGGCAGGGTTTCAGGCAAATCCTCTGCTGGCAGATCGGACAGGCTGATCTGTGCCAGATGATGTAATGGGATGCCTGCTGCATCACGCGGCCACGGTGTGTCGCCCAGCGCGGGAAGCCCGCCAAGCCAATGTGCGCCATGTTTTGTGACATCGGTCCGGTCATGTTGCAGTCGGACAAGTGTCACCTCGCTCGTGCGGGTAAAGTCCTTGGCTGCTTCGCTGTGGCGATCAATCTTTTGCGCCACGCGGTTGATCGTCTTTCGGTCAAGCCGCGCCAGCGCGTTGTCCTGTGCGAGTTCCTTGGCCTTCTGGCGAAATTTGTCGCCAGTGTCCAAGCCATGCCCAAGGGCGGCCTCAAGGTATGTCTGATCATCGGTGGGTTCCGGCAGCGGCTGTGGTGCGGTGTCTTCGCCATCGCCAAACCGCAGCACACCGAAAAACGCCGCCAAGGGAAACAGCAGCACGAAACCCACCAGCGCGGTGGTCAGCATCTGCCTATCACCCAGCCACCATGCGTAGACGACAGAGCCTGCGGTAAACAACGCGATGACCCAGAAGAAATGTCTAGCAATTTTTGGTGTGAACACGAGGCACCCCTTTGGTCATATTCCCAGCTACACCGACAACCGGGCCGCGTGGCTGCCACGTTCGCGGTAGGGTGTCGTGTCATAGTGCGACCGGTAGCATTTGGAAAAATGCGAGGGCGAGGCAAAGCCGCATGCAAGGGCGACGTTGATCACTGTCATATCCGTCTGCATCAGCAGGTTGCGCGCCTTTTGCAGCCGCAATTCCATGTAATATCGCTTGGGGCTGCGCGACAGATACCGGCGGAACAAACGTTCCAGCTGGCGTGTCGACATGCCGACGTCCCGTGCCAGGATCGCGGGGCTGATCGGCTCTTCGATATTCTGTTCCATCATCTGGATGACACGGCTGAGTTTCGGGTGGCGCACGCCGATGCGGGTGGGGATCGACAGGCGCTGCGTGTCCTGATCTGTTCTGATGGAGGAATAGATCAGAATGTCGGCGACGGCATTGGCCAGTTCTTCACCGTGGTCATCAGCGATGATCTTGATCATCAGGTCGATGGAGGCCGTGCCGCCAGCGGTCGTGATCCTGTTGCCATCAATGACAAAGATGGATTTTGTCAGCTCTACCTCGTCAAACTCTTCGATAAAGCTGTCTTGGTTTTCCCAGTGGATCGTCGCCTTCTTGCCGTCCAGCAACCCGGCCTTCGCCATGGAATAGCCGGCCGTACACAGTCCCGCCACCGTGACCCCGCGCCGTGCCTCGCGGCGCAACCAGTTGACGAGCCGTTTGGTCGTTGCGCTTTGCACGTCAATGCCGCTGCAAAGGACGATGGTGTCGTCCCTGTCCAGCTCTTCCAGACCACCGGCAACGGTGAATTCGCAGCCATTGGAACAAATGGCATCTTCCGCGCTTTCAGCGACGATGCGCCACGAATACAGCTCTTTGTTTGCGGTGCGATTTGCGATGCGCAGGCTTTCCACGGCGGCGGCAAAGCTGAGCATCGTGAAATCACGCATCAAGACAAATATAAACCTGCGCGGCTTGCCGCTGTGCGTCACTTCGACACTATGATCATCAGCAGCCATTCGAACATCCAATTTGCGCGCGCCGTCTTCGCCGCAGACCTGACCAGTTTTGATGATGGCGATCAAGGTGAAAATGCAGTTGTTTCCCGGTCGCGCAATGGCTGGTTTTCCGGCGCAATTAGCCATTGGCGCGGTCAATCTGTCAGGCTATACGCATCCGGCGATACCGCTAACTGACCCTCTCAC
>JAHDGO010000274.1 GCA_020627605.1 Yoonia sp. | reverse complement strand
CTTTCGTGGAACAGGCCAAGGCGCTGCGGCTGGAACTGGCCGCCGATTATCTGGTGATGGCGGCATGGCTCGCCTTTCTGAAATCGCGCCTATTGCTGCCACCTGACCCCAGCGAGGAAGGCCCATCAGGCGAAGAACTGGCCGCGCATCTGGCGTTTCAGCTGGAGCGTCTGCAAGCCATGCGCGAGGCTGCGGCCAAGCTGATGGCGCGCGACCAGCTGGGCCGCGACTTCTTTGCCCGTGGTATTACCGAGGATGTGCAGCGTGTGCGCAAGGTGACTTATACCGCAACACTGCTGGACCTGATGCAGGGCTACGCCCGCATCCGCACCCGTGACGATTTCCGCCCTTTCGTGATGGACCGCCAGCATGTGATGACGATGGAACAGGCGCTGGAACGGATGCGCGGGCTGATTGGTTTTGCAGGCGACTGGACAGACATTTCATCCTATCTGCCTGATGGCTGGAACGCTGACCCGCAGCGTGTCCGCTCTACCACTGCTGCCACCTTTGCTGCTTCGCTGGAACTGGCCAAGGAAGGCAAGATCGAGATCAGGCAAGGCGATACCTTTGCCCCCATTCAAATCCGCAAGAAAGCCCCGCGTGATGAGTGAGCAAGACAAAACCGTGAACGACAGCCTGTTTGAGGCCCCACCGATGGGCGAGCAGGAGCGCATGGTCGAGGCGATCCTTTTTGCCACCGCCGATCCGGTGTCGATCACGGAACTGACTGGCCGCATGCCCCATGGCTGCGACCCGGCAGAGGCGCTGGCCAACCTGCGCAAACGCTACGAAGGGCGCGGGGTCAATATCGTGAAGGTCGGTGACGGCTGGGCCATTCGCACGGCTGGCGATCTGGGCTTTCTGATGCAAAAAGAAACGGTCGAGACCCGCAAGCTAAGCCGCGCCGCCATCGAAACGCTGGCGATCATCGCCTACCACCAGCCTGTCACACGGGCAGAGATTGAAGAGATCAGGGGCGTCAGCGTCAGCCGTGGTACGATTGATCAATTGATCGAGCTGGAATGGATTCGCTTTGGTCGTCGCAAGATGACGCCGGGGCGGCCAGTGACTTTTGTCGTGACACCGGGGTTCCTTGATCACTTCGGTCTTGAAAACGCGCGTGATCTGCCGGGTCTGAAAGAGCTGCGTGCCGCTGGCCTGTTGGAAAACCGCCCGCCGCCGGGTGCCGCCGCACTGGGTGACGCCGAAGATGATGATGACGATAACCAAAGCGAGATGTTTGAGGATTAACATGCCCGCACGATCCAGTGTGGCCAAGCCAGAGGAGAGCGAAAGATGAATGTCGAACGTCTGATCAACATGGTCCTGCGCCGCCTGATGCGCAAAGGCATGAACAAGGGCATGGATATGGCCGCCAATCGCGGCAAAAGACCCGAGGACATGACCCCCGAAGAACGTGCTCAGGCCAAAGCCACCAGGGAAAACGCCAGAAAGCTGCAAAAGGGCGTCCGCACGGCGCGCAGGTTCACGCGCTAGCTGGATCCTGGCGGTGGTGCAGCAACCGCCCGATGGTATTCATCAAGACCTGAGCGGCCAGCGTGGATGTACATCCCGTCTGGTCATAATCCGGCGCCACCTCGACCAGATCGACGCCGACGATACTGCCGCGCCGGGCAAGGCCGTCAATCAGCTCCAGCACCTCGTAGTAGACAAACCCGCCATGGCTGGGCGTGCCGGTGCCGGGCGCGATGGATGGATCAAAGGCGTCGATATCAATCGTCAGATAATACCTCGCGCCTTCGGGGATACGCGCCAGCATCCCGTCTACACCAAGTTTGCGAAACTGGCGGACGGATTGAATGTCTGACCCCATATTGCGGGCATCAACATAGCCGTCCCGCGCCGTGGAAGAGACATTGCGAATGCCAATCTGGCTAAGACCAGTGACATAGGGTTTTTCAGCGGCCCGGCGCATTGGGTTGCCATGGCCGAACCTGACGCCGTGCCGTTCATCGACAAAGTCGAGATGCGCATCGATCTGCACCACATGGATCGGGTCCTGATCATCAAAGGCGTTGATGCAGGGGATGTTCACAGAATGGTCGCCGCCCATCACAACCGGGATCGCGTTGGCGGCCAGTATCTTGCGCACCCCAAATTCGATATTGGCGTGGCTTTGGATCGTGTCGGTATGCACGATGTCCGCGTCACCGATATCGACAATCGTCACCTTGGCGGGATCCAGATAGGTGATGTCATCCTCATGGTCGTAGGCCCCCGCATGACCAAATGAAAACAGGGTAGAGGCCTCGCGTATGGACCTTGGCCCCATGCGCGTGCCCGACCGCCACTGACAGCCAAAGTCATAAGGCGCACCCAGTACGGCGACATCAGCATCAATGGCGTCCCAATCCGCGACATAGGGATATTTGCCAAAGGTGCAGATGCCGACAAATGGCAGGTTCAGGCGGCCGCCCTCATAGCCGTGCTTTGACATATTGCGCCCCTTTGCGTGTTGCGGACCTCAGGCCTTGAAATGTTTGGACAGTTTCAGCCCCTGACCCTGATAGTTCGACTTGATCTCGCGCCCATAGAGCGCTTCTGGCATGGCTGACATATGCTCATACACCAGCCGCCCGACGACCTGCCCGTGTTCCAGCACAAATGGCGCCTCATGGCAGCGGACCTCAAGCACGCCGCGTGATCCGGCGCCGCCCGCGTCGGCATAGCCAAAGCCTGGGTCAAAGAAGCCCGCATAATGCACCCTAAATTCCCCCACCATCGCCAGATAGGGGGCCATTTCTGCGGCCTGCATGGGCGGGATCACAATCGCCTCTCGGCTGACGAGGATATAGAACGCGCCGGGGTCGAGGATGATCCACCCGTCTTTTGTATGTACCTCTTCCCAGAAATCCGCCGGGTCATAGTGGTTCAGCTTCGACAGATCGACCACGCCGGTGTGGGGCTTGGCGCGGTAGCCAACCAGAGTGCCACTTTCAGGTTTCAGATCTACCGAAAACCCCAACCCGTCAGAGATGACAGGATCGCCAGAGACAATGGGCGTGTCTGCATGCAGGGCGGCGAGCTCTGCATCAGACATCAGCGTCCTGCCTTGCCGAAAGATGATCTGGTTCAGCATCTGCCCTGGCTGCGCCACGACAGAGAAAGAGCGCGGGCAGATTTCCACATAAAGCGGGCCGTCATAGCCTTCTGGCACGCGGTCGAATTCCACACCATGGTCGGTGATGATCCGTGTCAGCAGGTCCAGCCGCCCGATGGATGACTTTGCACTGGCGGCGGCTGTCATGCCGTTGGGCAGCGACAAGCGCTCCATCAACGGCACCACGTAAACGCAGCCTTTTTCCAGCACGGCCCCGTCGCCCAGCGGGACCTCGTGCATCTTGAAATCTTCAAGGCGGTCCCGGATCGTGCGACTGCGCCCCGCCAGAAATGACGCGCGCACGCGGTAGGCCACATCGCCTAGGCGCAAATCAAGCGAGGCAGGCTGTATCTGCCCATCGGCCACAGGCATATCCGAGGCGATTTGCCCGGCCGCAATCATCGCGCGGATCTGGTGATCGGCCAAAACGCCCTGTGCTGTCATCGTACCCCTCCAGATACCAAAACGCCCGCTGTGCGGATGCACCAGCGGGCGGTTATGATTGGTCGGGCTAGCAGGACTCGAACCTGCGACCTTCCGTCC
>JAHDGO010000273.1 GCA_020627605.1 Yoonia sp. | reverse complement strand
AAAGCGCCCTTTGATCTGGCGCCCGGCGATGCGTTCGTCATCCCGCCGGGCATGCAGACGCGCTACGCCGACCCGTCAGACGACATTGCATTGTTGGAGGTCACGCTGCCCGGCAACATGACCGTGTCCTAGAGGTTTTGCTTTGTGTTGAGCATTTCGCGCAGCGCCTCGATCCGGCGCAGGGCCTGTACCTGGGTCAATCCGCCGTCGTATGGCTCCCCCGCTTCTTCGCAAAGGGCGCGCAACAGGTCCGCCTGATCGCCTGTCATCGGCGCATCAGCATCGGCTGGTGTGATTGCTTCGTCAATTTTGTCGATGGGTTTGGTCGGGCCTGACATCGGCAGTCTCCTTTTCCGTCGGTTGGCAGGAAAACCCGCAACCCCGCCCAATGGTTCCGCCGCGCGCCCCCTTGCATCCCTTCGCGCCACGGCACACTCTGACCTGACAGATGCAAATGGAGGCGACGATGTCCCTGATTGATGCTGCCCGCGACGTGCGCGAGAACGCCCATGTACCCTATTCGAAATTCAAGGTCGGGGCGGCCCTGACGGCCGGTTCAGGCACGGTTTACGTGGGCTGCAACGTCGAGAATGTCGCCTATCCCGAAGGCACATGTGCAGAGGCCGGGGCCATTGCCGCCATGGTCGCCGGTGGTGACACGACGATCACCGAAATCGCTGTCATTGCCGACAGCCCCAAACCCGTCAGCCCCTGTGGCGGGTGCCGTCAGAAGATCGCCGAATTCGCCGCCGGTGATGTGAAGGTGACGCTGGCCACCCTTGATGGACTGGTGCAGGAAACGACTGTTGCGGCCTTGCTGCCTGGCAGTTTTGACGCCGATTACATGAGCCGCGTCTGACGTGGATGCACGCGCCATCATCGCCGCGGTGCGCAACCGCCAGACGCCGGATGCCGCGGCCTTGCAGTGGTTTGCCCAAGGGCTGGCCAATGGTGCGGTCAGCGATGCGCAGGCCGGTGCCTTTGCGATGGCGGTGGTGCTGAACGGGCTGTCGGATGCCGGGCGCACGGCGCTGACGACAGGGATGCGCGACAGCGGCGATGTGCTGGCATGGAATCTGCCAGGACCTGTGATCGACAAGCATTCGACTGGCGGCGTGGGCGATTGCGTGTCGCTGATACTCGCGCCTGTGCTGGCTGCTTGTGGGGCCTATGTGCCGATGATCTCTGGCCGGGGGCTTGGCCATACCGGCGGAACGCTGGACAAACTGGAGGCGATCCCCGGTGTCGACATCAACGTCACCGAGGACACGCTGCGCCGGATCACACGCGATGTTGGCTGCGCCATTGTCAGCGCGACAGGGCAGATTGCCCCTGCCGACAGGCGGCTTTATGCGGTGCGCGACGTAACTGCGACGGTGGAAAGCGTTGATTTGATCACGGCCTCAATCCTGTCCAAAAAACTCGCCGCGGGGCTGGAAGGGCTGATCCTTGATGTCAAATGCGGGTCCGGTGCGTTCATGAAAACGCGCGACGCGGCGGAGACCTTGGCGCAGGCGCTTGTCAGTGCTGCCAATGGGGCTGGCTGCAGGACCGCCGCACTCATCACCGACATGAACGAACCGCTGGCCCCCGCGCTGGGCAACGCAGGTGGCCATCTGTATGGAAGTCCTGTCAGGCAACACCGTGGCCGCACCCCGCCTGTACGACCTGACTGTCGCGCTTTGCACCAAGTTGTTGCAAATGCAGGGGGCAGACCCGGTTGATGCGGCGGACAAGGTGACGGTCGCTATCAGCTCTGGCGCGGCCATGCAGAAATTCGCTGCCATGATAACCGCACTGGGCGGACCGCCTGATATGGCAGAAGATTGGCGCACGCATTTGCCACAGGCCCCCGTCGTTGGCGATGTAACAGCCCCTGTCGCGGGCCATGTGACTGCAATCGATGGTGAGGCTTTGGGTCTGGCGGTCGTGTCTCTTGGTGGTGGGCGCAAAGTGGAAACTGACAGGATCAACCCGGCGGTCGGGCTGACACAGATGGTGGGCCTTGGCGACCAGATCAATGCTGGTGATCCGCTGTGTGTGTTGCATGCCACTGACGAGGATACCGCCATCGCCGCAGCGGAGGCTGTGCGCAAGGCCATCACCATCGGCGAACAGGTCGCCCCCGGCCCGCTGATCCTGAAAGAGGTGATATGATGCCGCGTGTCTTTCTGATCGTGATTGACAGTGTCGGGATTGGCGGTGCGCCGGATGCCGATCAATTCTTCAATGGCGACCTGCCGGATACGGGGGCAAACACGCTGGCCCATATCGCCAGCGATGCCGGTCTGCATGTGCCGGTGATGGATGGCTTGGGGCTTGGGGCCGCTGTCACACTTGCGAGCGGCATCACTGCGCCGGGTCTGGGGGCTGCGCCAACCGGGGCCTGGGGTGCCGCGACAGAGGTCTCTCCGGGCAAGGACACGCCATCGGGGCATTGGGAACTGGCAGGGGTGCCGGTGCCGTGGGACTGGCATGTGTTTCCCGATGAAACGCCAGCGTTTCCCGCAGCGCTGACAGCAGAGATTTGCGCCAAGGCTGGCACCGAGGGGATCTTGGGCAACCGGCATTCCTCTGGCACGGTTGTGATCGATGAAGAAGGCGCCGCCCACCTGCGCAGCGGCTGGCCGATTTGCTATACCTCCGCTGACAGTGTCTTGCAGATTGCCGCGCATGAAGAGGCGTTTGGGTTGGGCCGTTTGCTGACCCTCTGCAAGGAGCTCGCCCCGACGCTGCACGCTATGAAAGTGGGCCGGGTCATTGCCCGCCCCTTTGTGGGGGAGGCTGGCAATTTTACCCGTACCGCCAACCGCAAGGATTACGCCATTGCCACGCCTGCGCCGACGATCTGCGACTATGTGCAAAAGGCCGGGCGCACCGTCTATGCTGTAGGCAAGATCGGCGACATCTTTTCGATGCGCGGTATTGATGATCTGCGCAAGGGAAGCGACGCGGCGTTGATGGGTCACCTGAATGATCTAGCGACAGAGGCTGCCGATGGCAGCTTTGTCTTTGCCAATCTGGTGGAATTCGACAGTCTCTATGGTCATCGCCGTGATCCGGTGGGATATGGGCGGCATCTGGAATGGTTTGATGCGGCACTTGGGTCGTTTTTGACGCAGATGAAGGATGATGATCTGGTGATCGTGACCGCTGATCATGGCAATGATCCGACGTGGGCCGGAACCGACCACACCCGCGAACGTGTGCCGGTGCTGGTCCATGGCGTCGGGTCGCGCGCGCTGGGCCATCTCGCCTTTACCGATGTCGCGGCCAGTGTCGCGGATCATTTGAACGTGCCCTATGCGGGCCAAGGAAAGAGCTTTCTATGAGTTTCCGGGACCTGCCAAAAGTGGAGTTGCACACCCATCTGGAAGGCTGCGCGCCACCTGCTTTTATCCGCGGGCTGGCGGCTGAAAAGAAGATTGATATCAGCAAGATCTTTGCTGAGGATGGCGGCTATGCCTTTCGCGACTTTGATCATTTTCTGCAAGTGTACGAGGCCGCCTGCACAACACTGCAAAGCCCCGAGGATTTTCGCCGCCTGACCATGGCTGTGCTGGAAGAAACCGCCAGCCACGGTGTGGTTTACATGGAAACTTTCGTTTCACCTGATTTTTGCGGCGGCGGCGATGTCGGCGCATGGCGCGAGTATGTGGCCGCGATGCAGGACGCGGCTGA
>JAHDGO010000272.1 GCA_020627605.1 Yoonia sp. | reverse complement strand
GCAATTGTTGCCGCTGCCCCGCATCTGTGGCATGACAGGATAAACATACTGAACGAAAGAGTTTAGATCGTGACAGACTATACGACACGACGCACGATGATGGTTGACACGCAGGTGCGTCCTTCTGATGTGACAAAGTTCCCGATCATCGACGCGATGCTCTCTGTCCCGCGAGAGGCCTTTGTGCCCGACCGGCTGCGCGAGGCCGCTTATGTGGGCGAGAATCTTGATCTGGGCGGCAACCGCGTCATGCTGGAGCCGCGTACACTGGCCAAGATGCTGGATGCGCTGGATATTCATCCCAGCCATGTGGCGCTCGATATCGGTTGCGGATTGGGCTATTCGACGGCGGTTCTTGCCAAGATGTGTGAGTTCGTTGTCGGGGTTGAGGATGACGCAAGCCGGGCCGAGGACGCGCAGAGCAATCTGTCTGAGCAGGGGATCGACAATGCTGCTGTGATGGCCTCTCCGCTGGTTGAAGGGGCGGCAAAATCCGGCCCCTACGATATTATCATGGTGCAGGGTGCCGTTGCCCAGGTGCCGGCAACGCTGACAGATCAGCTGCGCGACGGTGGCCGGATGGCGTGTCTGTTTGCTGAGGGGTCGCTGGGTGTTGTGCGGATCGGGCACAAGATTGACGGGCAGATGAACTGGCGCATGTCGTTCAATGCCAATGCGCCTGTGCTGTCGGGCTTTGAGAAGGCCGCAGTTTTCGCATTGTGAAAATGATCGGAACGCAGGCCACTGCGTAAAAATGATAAAATCGGATGGGGTAAGGGCATGATGAGACGCAACAGGTTGGCCGCAGCAATTGCCGCATGTGCCGTGTTCGTGACCCCGGCGGCCCATGCCGACACGCTGTCACAGGCGCTGTCCTCGGCATATGAAACCTCTGGCCTGCTGGAGCAGAACCAGATTCTGTTGCGCGCTGCTGACGAAGACGTGGCGCAGGCCCTTGCCTCGCTGCGCCCGGTGATCAACTGGTCGCTGACAGCGAACCGCACCAGCGTAGACGCACCGGTGGAAACCACATCTGACAGCGCCACATTGCGGATCAGCGCAGATCTGACGATCTATGATGGCGGGGCAAATGAATTCGCGCTGGAAAGCCAGAAAGAGATTGTGCTTGGCACACGCCAATCCCTGCGTGGGGTGGAACAGGACGTGCTGTTGCGGGCCGTGCAGGCTTATATGAACCTGCGCAGTGCGCAGGAATTCCGCCAGTTGCGCCAGAACAATGTGCGCGTCATCACGCAGGAATTCCGCGCAGCAGAAGACCGGTTTGAGGTCGGCGAGGTGACCCGCACCGATGTGGCCCTGGCAGAGGCGCGGCTGGCAGCTGCACGCAGCCTTCTGGCCGCCGCCGATGGTGATGTTGCCGTCGCGACCGAGGAATACCGCGTCGCCGTTGGGCGCAGACCGACATCGGCCGGTGCTGTGTCGCCTGCCCCTGTCTCGCGCTCTTTGGCCGCTGCGATTGATCTGGCCTTGCGCAACCACCCCAGCATTCTGCAACAGCAACATTCGGTCGCTGCGGCAGAACTTGCAATCAAGCGGGCAGAGGCTGTGTTGCGCCCCGGTGTCTCGCTCAGCGGGTCATTGGCCACGGATCAGGATTCCAACGAAACCGCGCAGATCGGCCTGACCATCGGTGGGCCAATCTACAGTGGCGGCGCCATCGCAAGCCGGATCAGGCAAACCCAGTTGAACCGCGATGCAGCGCGGTCAGGCCTGCATCTGACGATGCTGTCCATCGAACAGCAGGTGACCAACGCCTATGCCCGTCTGCAGGTGGCCCGCGCCACGCGGCAAGCCTCTGACAGGCAGATCACAGCGGCGCGCACCGCATTCAACGGCGTGCGCGAAGAGGCGACCCTTGGCGCACGCACCACATTGGACGTGCTGAACGCCGAGCAAGAGCTCTTGGACGCCGAAGCCAACCGCATCGCGGCCCAATCGGACGAGGTTGTCGCCTCTTACACCGTCCTGTCTGCCATGGGCCTTTTGACGGCGAGCCACCTCAACCTGCCAGTGCAGCAGTATGATCCGTCGGCCTACTACAACCTTGTTGAGAACGCGCCAGCCTATGTCTCTGAACAGGGTCGCGCGCTGGATCGCGTGCTTGAGGCGATCGGCAAGAATTAATCTCACTGTTGTCCCAAAATTAAAGTTCCATTAACTTGTTGGAACTGGGTGCAAAATTGGGATGAATACTTATGTCCAACACTGCACACCCGGATGATATCGAGGCGCTGATGTCATCCGTCCGCGATTTTGTTTCGCACAAGGACTCCCGAAAATCGGTTTCCCGCAAACTGCCAGACAGGCTGGTGCTGACGCCTGATCAACTGGTGGCTGAGCCGTCGGATGTTGCCGAAGACCCTGTAAAAAAGGGGTCTGCTGCAGATAGTTCCACCGGCAACATCCATCCGTTTGAGCCAGCGAACCGTGACGAAAAGGCCAATCTTGAGGCCGCGCTGAGCGCGTTGGGCGGATCTGCTGCCGCCATCCCTGACGCTGGCAAGGTGTTGGCCAAAAAGGCCGCGGACACCAAAGAGAAAGAGGCAAAATCTGCCCCTGTGAAGACGACCGATTCGGCAAAAACTTCTGCAGATGATGCAACCAAGGCTGTCGAAACGGACAGTCACGCCACGCCGCAGGAAAAAGAGGCGTCAGAAGATCCCGCCACTACCACACCGGCAGAGAACCTTTTGGCGCAGGCCGGGGCCGACGCGATGGCGCATGAGGCCCTGCGTGCCCTGATCATCGAGATCGTCCACGAAGAGCTCGCCAGCGATCTGGGCGAACGGATGACGCGCAATGTGCGCAAGCTTGTCCGGCGTGAGATCAACCGCGTGCTGACCAGTCGCGAGTTGGAGCGCGACGATAAGGCAGAATGATCGCAGCCTAGGACGCCAGCGCCAGCAGGTTGTCCAAATCCATATGTGTTTCCAGATGCGCGGCCAGCGCGTCCAAGGTGTCGGTGACGCTTTGGCCGTAGTCAAAGGCAGTCACCTGATGCCCGAGCGTGCCCAGATAGGCGGCGCGAAACGCATCTGCCGCAAACAGGCCATGCAGATAGCAGCCTTGCACGCGCCCATCGGCGCTTGCGGCACCCTCCATGCGTCCGTCCAGCTGCAGCCAGCCGCGCGCACAATCCGCGCCAGCCGTCTTGCCGATATGGATTTCATAGCCTTTCACCATATCGCCGGTGGGCAGGTAGACAGCCTCTGACAGGGCAAGCCGCTTTTCTGGCGCCATGACAGTCTCAATCTCCAGCAGGCCCAGCCCGTCGACAACGCTTGGCGCACCTTCGATCCCGTCGGGGTCGGCAATCCGGCGACCCAGCATCTGATATCCCCCGCAGATGCCCAGCACATGACCACCGCGCCGCACATGGGCCTGCAGGTCAATATCCCAGCCTTGCGCCCTGAAATGCGCCAGATCGGCAATGGTCGATTTCGACCCCGGTATGATCACAACATCGGCGTCGCCGGGCAGGGGTTGGCCTGCGGCGATCATCGCGACACTCACCCCCGGTGTCGCCTTCAATGGATCAAGATCATCAAAATTGGCGATCCGGTTCAGGCGGGGCACGACAACCTTGATCTCACCACCAGCATGGCTTGCGATATCCATCACATCCTCGGCTGGCAGCTTCCAGGCATCGGCAAACCACGGGATGATCCCCAGCTGTTGCCAGCCG
>JAHDGO010000271.1 GCA_020627605.1 Yoonia sp. | reverse complement strand
GGCGACGTGGCCAGCCCTGGGGGGTAGAGGTGATCCTGCCGCGCGGGTTTGACTACAGTCAGTCGGCCCGCGCTGTCACCCGCAGCCCATCTGGCTGGGCGCAACAAGGCGTGCGTGGCGTGCCGGGGCAGCCGCTGCGCAATTATGGCAACGCCACGCTGATCACGCCGACGGGCGCAGGCGGGCCTGCCTTTCTGGTATTCCGCAACTTCGATGTGATTTCGCGCTACAACAATGCCGAAGCCTATATCATCGGTGTCGGTCATCTGAGCGACCGGATCAGGGGGTTGCCGCCGCTGACGGCGCGCTGGCCAGCGGGCGAGCGGCAGTTGGGCCGGGCAGAGCGGCGCGAATTGCAGCAACGGCTGACAAATGCGGGGTTTTCCACGCAGGGAGTTGATGGACGGATCGGGCCAAACAGCCGGGCCGCGATCCGCGCTTATCAACGCAGTCAGGGGTTGATCCCTGACGGCCACGCCTCTGTCGGGTTGCTAGCGCGTCTGCGCTAGCGGCTGGCATGTGCCACCGGCCATGCATGACGTCAGCATTTCTTTCTGTGCTTCCGAGACAGGCGCAAAGATCATACCGCCGCAGGGGTCAGCAATGACAGTCGCCAAAGGCTTTGTCGCTTCGACGAAAAACACGCCTTCCATCCCGCTTTGCGCACTGCCGCACCACGGCCCCGCACAGGTGACTTGCAGGTTGATCGGGCTGACGTAGGCATTGACGAAACCGTCGCGGGTCAGCCCCATACCATTGAACCGTGCCGGAATGACCTCTGGCGCTGGTGTCTGATTTTGCGAGACACCGGGCGGCAGCAAATCCTCGTCAAATGTCAGCGTGCCGGACAGCACGAAATAGCTCTCCTCTGCCGCCGCAAGCCGCTGAAACGTATCAATCGGGTCAGGGCGGATGCAGCTGAGTGCGGAGGCCTGTCCGGCGATCAGCGCCAGTGCGGCGGCAAGCATGGGGGCTTTCATCAGATATGCCTTTCAGAGTTTGGGGCCGAATTCGGCCAGGACCTGTTCATAGACGGCGCGTTTGAATGGGACGATGCTGGCGACGATCTTACCTGCCGGCATCCATTGCCACGCCGTAAACTCCGGATGATCAGTGTCCAGATTGATCTGGCTGTCAGTGCCATGAAACCGCATCAGGAACCATTTCTGTTCCTGCCCGCGATAGCGCCCCTTCCAGATGTTGGGGACCAGGTCGTGTGGCAGATCATAGCGGATCAGGCCAGTGCTTTCGCCCTCAATTGTGACAAGATCGGGGGTCACGCTGGTTTCTTCGGTCAACTCGCGCAGGGCGGCGTCGCGGCAGGTTTCACCCTTGTCCACACCGCCTTGCGGCATTTGCCATGCGTCGGTGTCGCGGTCCTTGCGCTGTGCGACAAAAACATGACCGCGCGGGTTGGCCAGCATGATGCCAACACAGGGGCGATAGGGCAGTTGGGCGATGTCGTCTGGTGTCATGGTGGGGCCTTGGTCTTGTCTTACATGGGCATCATGTAGGCCACCCGGACAGGTTATGCGATAACAAGCCGGGATTCATGGCGAATATGCCGCGCGATCCAGGCCAGATGATCGCGCCGGAAGGCCACGCAGCCGGCGGTTGGCCGTCCCGGTCCGCGCCACTGGTGGATGAAGATGGCGGACCCGCGCCCTTTGACCGCATAGGGCCAGTTCCAGTCGGTCAGGATCACCAGATCATACATCGGATCAGCCCGGCGCAGCCTTTCGTGACTGTAGGGATAGGGCGCGCGGACCATCAGGTTATAATCCTCATGGCCGGGATCATCAGACCACAGGTCGACAGGGCGGATCGGCAGGGCCCAGTCAGTGGGCCGCGCCATACGGTCAGGCCGGTAGAGCATACCGACAATCCGGTGGGTGCCGCACGGCGTCGCCCCGTCACCTTCGCGCTTGCGGTTGGTTAGCCCGCCCCGCCCGATCGTGCAGGCAAAGCGGCGGTTCATGAAACGCAGATGCGTGGGTGTCAGGACAAGATCTGTGGGTTTCATGGGTTCAGCGCAGAAGATAGCCGTCGGGCCAGGACAGGGTGTAATCAAGCTCTACCGTGGCCGTTTCACCCGCGCCGATGGCCAGATCCCATTCCAGCACGCCGCGTTCACCATCAGGATCGCGCCGCGTGATGGCAGGGCTGGCCGTCACCGCGACCTCCAGGTCGTCCTGCTCAGAATAGGGGATCGCATCGCGCAGCAGCACGTCCCAATCCTGCCCTGTCAGGTTTTCGACCGTCAGCACGGCCTCCTCTGACAGCTGGTTGGTGGTTGTGAAGACGCCCCGGTCGCCTTCGGTCCGGTTCGGGGTGGCGCGGGTCAGGCGCAGCCCTTCTAGCGGGCCAAAGCCCATGTCGGTATCCGCGCCCGCCGCCAGAAGCGGCAGATTGCTGAAGCCGATCATCGTGCCATCAGCAAAAAGCAACGCCTGACCAGGCAACAGCACCTCGCCGGTGTCATTGGTGAATGCGGCCATGCGATAGGCAATCTGGTCGCGGCTTGGCACCGCCTCTGCCCAGACCTGCGCGTCAAACGACAGTTGATCCAGTGGCAGTCGCAAATCCTCTACCCCGTTACGGATATCGACACGGCCGGGATAAACGTAAGTCACGGTCGCGCCGCTGAAATCCGCCTTGGCGGTGACCGCCATCGGTGCCTCTGCCATCTCTTCGACCACAGCCATGCTGCGCGACATGCCGGCAACCAGCGAATCCGCTTGCATCAAGATCTCACCCTCGCGGACCAGATCATCCTCAGACACGATACGGCGCAGGGGTGCGAAAACCTGACCGGGGGCAATACGTTCACCGGGGCGGGCGGTCGAGAGGGTCAGTTGCACATCGTCCCAGTCCTGCCCGCTTTCCTGGCTGATCACCACGGCCCGGTCGATGGACATCGTCGCATCATCGCCCGTCGTCAGACGCATGTCATAGACGGGTGACCAATTGGCAAAACCTTCCAGTGTGGTGATGTCCAGCGTGACCTCCCCCGCAGCCTCTGCCGCCAGGGTAAATGTCAGAACGGCGCCGTCACGTTCAGGGGCCAGAAGGGCCGCCAGCGCCTGTTCCGCCTTTTCCAGTGCCTCGACATCATCAGCGCGCGCCAGCGTTGCGGCCTGCGCCTCTTGCTCGGCGGCAAAACCGGCCTCGCGCGCGGCCAGAACCTCTGCGCCGACCATCTGGGACAGCGCCTGAATGTCGGCAATTGTCGCGGTGGTCAGCGCCTCGCTGCCGCGGGCCCGCGACAGGCTTTGCAGAAAGGCGATCTGTTCTTCTGCAGCAGCGACACGCAAACGGATACGGGCGATGGCGGCGTCACGGTCGCGCAAGACGGACTCCAGTCGCTCCACCTCTGCCTTGGCGGCCTGCACCTCTGCTGTGTCCTGATCGGGGGTGACCGGCAAACGGCCAAAGGCCAGATTGACGGCCCCCAACTGCGTGCCCGCTGGCGCGGCGACGCGCAATCCCTCTGTGGCAAGCGTCCGTGGCAGTTCCGGCACCATGATCTGATGCTGGCCTGCCGGCAGGTCCAGCGTGATCTGGCGCGTGATCTCAGCCAGACCGGGGTAGATCGTGACACGGTCAACGCTGGCGGCAGCGGTGAAATCTTCGGCCTGTGCTGCAGCGGCAAGGGCAATCAGGCTGGTGGTCAAAAGCGGACGCAACATCGTGGTCTCCTGCTGGGGTCT
>JAHDGO010000270.1 GCA_020627605.1 Yoonia sp. | reverse complement strand
GGCAACGACGCTGTTGCTGGCGACCGACACGCGCGTCCTGATCGCCCCGTCAATGAATGTGCGGATGTGGCAGCACCCGGCAACCCAGCGCAATTTAGCGGTCTTGCAGGATGACGGCATTCTTGTCGTCGGTCCGAACGAAGGTGACATGGCCTGCGGCGAATATGGCCCAGGACGCATGGCCGAAGTGCCAGAGATCATCGCCGCCATTGACACCGCCCTGTCTGATGGCCCGTTGCAGGGCAAACATGTCATTGTCACCTCCGGCCCCACCCATGAACCGATTGACCCGGTGCGCTATATCGCCAACCGGTCATCCGGCGTGCAAGGCACCGCTATTGCGGCAGCACTTGCCGCACTTGGGGCCGATGTCAGCTTTGTCACCGGGCCGGCTGACGTGCCGCCACCGATGGGCGTCAACGTGATCAAGGTGCAGACTGCGGCAGAGATGCTGCAGGCCGTGACCGCCGCAGGTGCAGCGGATGCGGCGGTTTTTGCTGCCGCTGTCGCAGACTGGCATGTGGCCAATGCCGGGACGTCGAAGATCAAGAAGGATGGCAGCGGCCTGCCTCAGCTGCAGTTTGCCGAAAACCCCGACATTCTGGCTACCGTATCGCAGCGCAAGTCAGACCGGCCAAGGCTGGTGGTCGGCTTTGCCGCCGAAACCGACGATGTGGTTGCCAACGCAACGGCCAAGCGCAAGCGCAAAGGCTGCGACTGGATTGTCGCCAACGACGTCTCACCTGCCACTGGCATCATGGGCGGGTCGGAAAACGACATCACCCTGATCACTGACGCCGGGGCAGAGGATTGGCCCCGCATGACCAAGACAGAAGTCGCCAACGCCTTGGCCAAACGCATCGCAGAGGCGCTTGCGTGACCGTCACGATCCAGATGCAATGGGTGGATGGTGCTGATCAATCGCTCGGGTTGCCGTCATATGAAACCGCCGGGGCGGCAGGCGCGGACCTGCGCGCAAATTTGCCGGACCTGCGCCCAATTACACTGGCACCTGGCGCCAGGGCACTGGTCCCGACTGGCCTGCGTCTGGCCATCCCCGAAGGCTTTGAGGTCCAGATCAGACCCCGCTCCGGTCTTGCGTTGAAACACGGCATCGGCCTGCCCAACACACCGGGCACCATCGACAGCGACTATCGTGGCCCTTTGGGGGTGATCCTGATCAATCTCGGGCAAGAGGCCTTTGCGGTAACCCACGGGATGCGGATTGCGCAGATGGTTGTTGCCCCTGTCGTGCAGGCCGCGTTCACGGTGGCAGAGACGCTGGATGATACGGCGCGCGGCGCCGGCGGTTTCGGGTCCACAGGCACATGATCATGGTCGGCGCAATGATTGCGGCCCTGTGGATTATCGGGGCCGTGATGAAGGCACCGATGACGGTGCGCTGGAACATGACGGCGATCCTGCTGGTGGGCGTCATGGTGGTGCATGTCGTTTTGCCGGATGGCCATCCCTTGCGGTTGGCCATGGGTGGCGATGCCCGCCTTTGGGGCCTGCTGATTGCATTCGGGTTTCTGGTCTGGGGCTATCGCATCGTCTTGGGTCGGTTGAAGGCGCGGGTGGCGGCGAACAACGATAGCGCTGCGCCAGCGGGGCCACGCGCCGACAGTTTTTCTGCGACAGAGCTGGACCGTTATGCACGTCACATCATCCTGCGCGAGGTTGGCGGACCGGGGCAAAAGGCCCTGCGCGACGCCCGTGTGCTTGTCATCGGGGCGGGGGGGCTTGGTGCGCCGGTGCTGCAATACCTTGGCGCTGCGGGGGTCGGCACCATCGGAGTGATCGACGACGATGTCGTCGACAACGCAAACCTGCAACGGCAGGTCATCCACCCGGACCGCAACATCGGCATGCCCAAGGTGCATTCATCCGCTGAATCCTTGCGCGCCCAAAACCCTTTTGTCACCGTCCGCCCCTATCAGCGTCGCCTGACGGCAGAGATCGCCGACACACTTTTTGCCGATTATGATCTGATCCTTGATGGGTCCGACAATTTCGACACTCGCTATCTGGTCAACCGTGTCGCGGCCGGGCGGGGGCTGCCGCTGATCGCCGGGGCGCTGACACAATGGGAAGGGCAGATCAGCCTTTACCATACCGCCAAGGGCACGCCCTGCTATCAATGCATCTTTCCCCGGGCCCCTGACCCCGCGCTGGTGCCCAGCTGCGCAGAGGCCGGGGTGATCGGCCCCTTGCCCGGTGTGATCGGGTCCATGATGGCGGTGGAAGCGGTCAAATGGATCACCGGGGCAGGGGATACATTGGCAGGCCGTCTGCTTATCTACGATGCACTCTACGCCCAGACCCGCACGATTACGCTCAAATCGCGCGGCGACTGCCCGGTTTGCGGCACGGGGGGCTTGCACGCGGCTGACTGACGCCCATACTCGGCCCAGAACATCACTGGGGAGATTGAGATGAGACTGCTTGCAACACTGGCCCTTGGGCTGATGGCAACCACCGCCACCGCTGGTGGCCACCTGCCGGACCTTGAAGGCCGCGAAATCGTTGTCGTGACAGAAAACGCCTATCCGCCGCTGCAATTCATCGATGGTGAAGGCAACGCCGTTGGCTGGGAATACGACGCGATGGCCGAAATCGCCGAACGTCTGAACGCCACCGTCGTCTATGAGAACATCAGCTGGGATGCCATGATCCCCGCTGTTTCGGAAGGCCAGTTCGATATGGGCATGACCGGCATCACCATCCGTGAAGACCGGGCCGAGGTCGTTGATTTTTCCGACAAATACATGACCTCTGAAATGGTCATGATGGTGCGCGGCGACGAGGAACGCTTTACCGATGCCGCCAGCTTTGCCGCGGATGATGATCTGCTGATGGCCGCACAGCCCGGCACGACGCCATTCTATGTCGGCGTCTACGACGTGCTCGACGGAGATGAGGCGAACCCGCGCATCAAACTGATGGAAACCTTTGGCGCCACAGTGCAGGCCCTGCGCGCTGGCGATGTTGATCTGGTGCTGACTGATGGCACGGCAGGCAACGGCTATGTTGACGCGTCAGACGGCGGCCTGAAGATCATCGGCGAAAAGCTGGGGACAGAGGATTTCGGATTTATCTTCCCCAAGGACTCTGACCTTGTTGAGCCGATCAATGCCGCCATCGCCGATATGACGGCAGATGGCACGATCGAGGCGCTGAACACCAAGTGGTTCCTCGACTATAAGCTGGGTGAATAACGGCAAAGGGCGGCCCCGGTTTGTGCCGGGGCCATCCGCCTGATGATCCAGACCTCACCTGATGATAAGGATTTTCCTTGGTGGCTGCTCGCCGTTGTGGCGATTGGCCTCTATTTCTTTTGGCAGGTCCTGACGGTCGAGGAATATGCCCGCGTCCTGACAACCCTGCGCAAGGGGATCTGGATCACCATCTATGTCACGCTGATCGCCTATACGATGGCCTGTATCCTGGGCCTTGCCTTGGCGCTTGCTGGGCTGTCGCGATGGCTGATCCTGCGGCAAGTGTCGCGGTTCTATATCGAGGTCATGCGCGGCATTCCGATCATCGTGCTGCTGCTTTACGTGGCATTTGTGCTGGCCCCCGCCATGGTTGCAGGCTGGAACTGGATTGCCGAAGGGCTGGGGTTTGAACCAGCCCGCACCCGCGATTTCTCGCTGCTGTGGCGTGCCGTGATCGCGCTGACACTGGCCTATGCCTCTTTTCTGGCAGAGGTGTT
>JAHDGO010000269.1 GCA_020627605.1 Yoonia sp. | reverse complement strand
GGCCATCAACCTCGGCCATGCTGGCCGCGCATGAGGTGGTCAAGACAACCGGCGCGACCAAACGCATCGGGCCGTTTGCTGTGCCCAAGTGCATGTCATCGACCGTCAGCGCCAACCTTGCGACGGCCTACAAGATCAAGGGCATGAACTTTTCAATCACCTCGGCCTGTTCGACTTCGCTGCATTGCATCGGGATGGCCGCACAACAGATCGCACTGGGCCAGCAGGACATCATGTTCGCTGGCGGCGGCGAGGAACTGGACTGGACCCTGTCCTGCCTCTTTGACGCCATGGGCGCGATGTCGTCGAAGTATAACGACACGCCAGAACGGGCGAGCCGTGCGTTTGATGCAGATCGCGACGGATTTGTCATTGCGGGTGGCGGGGCCATGGTCGTGCTGGAAAGCCTGGAAAGCGCGCAGGCCCGCGGGGCCGAGATCTATGCCGAGGTCACCGGTTTTGGCGCCACATCCGATGGGGCCGATATGGTTGCCCCCTCCGGCGAAGGCGGCGAACGGGCGATGCGTGGCGCGCTGAAAACCCTGCCAGAGGGGCGCAAGATCAGCTATATCAACGCCCATGGCACATCGACCCCCGTGGGTGACGTGGGCGAGGTCGAGGCCGTGCGCCGGGTCTTTGGCGATGGCAGCACACCACCGATCAGTTCGACCAAGTCGATGACCGGCCACAGCCAGGGTGCAACCGGCGCGCAAGAGGCCGTCTATTGCCTTTTGATGCTGAAGGACGATTTCATCGTGCCGTCGATCAATGTCGAAAACCTTGACCCCGCGCTGAAACCCGAAGAGATCGCCACCAGTCTTGTCGAAAACGCCGGGCTGGACACGGTGATGACCAATTCCTTCGGCTTTGGCGGCACCAACGGGTCCATGTTGCTTTCAAAGTTCAAGGGGTAATCCGATGACGCTATCGATGGCTGGCAAGCGCGGCTTGATCATGGGGGTCGCCAATGAACGGTCGATCGCCTGGGGCATTGCCAAGGCGATGGCCGATGCAGGGGCAGAGCTTGCCTTTACCTATCAGGGTGAGGCCTTCGGCAAGCGGCTGGAGCCGCTGGCCCAATCGGTCGGGTCCGACATCATGGTCGACGTCGATGTGACCGACGACGCCAGCCTTGATCTGGCCTTTGGCACCCTGCAGGAAAAATGGGGCAAGATGGATTTTCTGGTCCATGCCATTGCCTTTTCCGACAAGAACGAACTGACGGGACGTTTCATCAACACCAGCCGCGAGAACTTCAAGACCTCGCTGGCGATCTCTTGTTATTCCTTCATTGACGTGGCCAATCGTGCCTCGCAGATGATGCCTGACGGCGGCACATTGCTGACACTCACCTATCAGGGGTCAAACCGGGTGACGCCATTCTACAACGTCATGGGGGTGGCCAAGGCGGCGCTCGAATCCGCCACGCGCTATCTGGCCAACGACCTTGGCCCGCAGGGCATTCGCGTCAATGCGATCAGCCCCGGCCCGATGAAAACCCTTGCAGGGGCGGCTATTGGCGGGGCGCGCAAGACCTACAAGCACACCGACCAGAACGCCCCCCTGCGCAGCAATGCCACGCTGGAGGCTGTTGGCGGCACGGCTGTCTACCTTGCCTCTGACGCAGGGGCCTGCACGACCGGTGAAATCATCCGCGTTGATGGCGGGTTTCATGTACTGGGAATGCCGCAGCCGGACCATCTGGTCTAAAGCCAGCCCTACACAAGCCTTTGCGTCAAATGCTTCAGGATGCCCTGCTGCAACGCACGCACCCGCCTGTTCCAGCCGACAGCGCCGCGGGGCACTTCGTCGCCTTGCCGCTTGCCCCGTTCGCGCGCTTCCAGATCAGCAGCGAATATCGCGAAGGCCAGTTCACGTCCCTGATGGGTGCGCACGTAACCCGCAAGGGTTGAGACAAAGTTCAGCGTGCCGGTCTTGGCCCTGACGGCAATGCGCGGGTCGTTGATGGCAACACCATCATCACCGATCAGGGCGATGGTCTTCATGATCGGGCGCAATTGCTGGGCGACATTTTCTGCCTCCAAAAGCTGCACCATATCAGCGGCTGAAATACGGCTTTCATCACCCAGGCCTGAATGATCGACAAAGACCGGGGCGATGCCACCAGCCCGCCCCTCTGCCCAGCGCGCCATGCCAAGCGCCGAGGTGCGCAAGCCGCGCTGCCCGTCAGCGCGGCGCGCCGTCGCGGCCAGCCCTGCAGCCTCTGCCGTGATATTGGTGGAAAACCGCAGCATGCTTTGCATCATACGGGTCAGATCAGGGCTGTTATGACGTGCCAGCGTTTCGCCCTGCGGCAGGCTCTGCACCTCTTGCGGGGGTTTCAGAACAATCCCATGACTGCGCGCGAAACTGGCAAAGACCTGCCCCGTGTAGAGCGCAGGGTTGCGCACAGGCAGCCAGCGCGACCCTGCATTGTTCAGCGCACCCTTGGCGACGGTCCACTGGTCCACATCCCCTGCCGCGCGGTAGGTAAACAGGGGTGCTGGCCTGTCCACAACACTGATCCGCGAGGTCGTGACAGTGGGGCGATAATTTTCGCTGCGGGCGTCCATCGCCGTCTCAAAGGCATCGCCAACGGCCTTCCATTCGAAATGTACGCGATTGAAATTCAGGTTCAGCCCGGTGATCGTCGGGTTGTAGCCGACATGATCCAGCTGGCCTGCGTCGATCTCGTCAAGGTTGGTCAGCGCCCCGTCCCAGACCAGAAAATCGCCACGGACCTCGCGCAGCCCACTGTCCTTGAGCGATTGCGCCAGCGCGGCGACATCATCGGTCACAAGGTTCGGGTCACCGCCACCGGCCAAGATCAGATCACCCTGCAGAATGCCATCTGTGACAAGGCCAGCGGCGATCACCTTGGTGGTAAACCGATGGGTCGGACCAAGTGTTTCCAGCGCGTAAAGCGCCGTCACCGCCTTGGTGACACTGGCTGGCGGCAGCTGCATCGCGCTGTTGATATCCTCCAGCACCTCGCCTGTGGCCAGATCGGTCACCATGACGCCAACCGCACCGGCGATCCCCGCCCCGGCCACCATAGCGCTGATGGCATCTTTGGCGGGCACCCTGGCACGGGGGCGCAGAGAGGTCAGCGGCGCCTCCCCCCAGGCCCGCAACGCGATGGTCGAGACCGCAGCCCCAAGCAGCATCCGGCGAGACAGGGCCATCACCATTCCCCCCTTGCCCGGATCGCGGTCGAGGATTGATCGGACATCGGCAGGTTCACAAATGACCAGGCGGGCGCTTTGGCATGGCCCAGAATATGCGCCCCACGCCCCGGGATGCGCGCGCGGGCATAGACGCGGGCCGTTTTCGACATGCGGGCAGCAATCCTGTCACCGGGCCGGGCCAGCACGCCCACGGCCACGTTGTCCATGATCCAGCGCCAGTCCTGCCAGCGGTGAAACTGCGCCAGATTGTCGGCCCCCATCAGCCAGACAAAGCGCACGCCGGGATAATGCTGCTGCAAGGCCGCCAGCGTCTGCGCGGTATAGCGCGTGCCCAGCCGCGCCTCGATATCCGTCACACTCACGCGCGGATGGTCCATGATGGCGCGGGCAGCTTGCAACCGCGCGGACAGCGGTGCTGGTCCTTGCGGCTTCAGCGGATTGCCGGGCGAGACGAGCCACCACAGCCGCCCCAGACCAAAACGTTTCAGCGCCGCCTTGGTGATATGCACATGGCCCGCATGGGGCGGG
>JAHDGO010000268.1 GCA_020627605.1 Yoonia sp. | reverse complement strand
CGTGGCACAGGATGCCGCCTTTGCCTTTGCCTACCCGCATCTGCTTGATGACTGGCATGCGGGCGGTGCGACCATCAGCCTGTTTTCCCCGCTCCACGATGATCCTGTCCCGCAGTCAGATTTCATCTATTTGCCCGGCGGCTACCCGGAACTGCACGCCGGGCGTCTGGCCGCGAATACGCGATTTCTGGACAGTCTGCGATCCAGCAAGGCCAAGATTTACGGCGAATGTGGTGGCTATATGATCCTTGGCGCGGCGCTGACTGATGCAGATGGTGTAACGCACAGGATGGCGGGCCTGCTGGCGCTTGAGACGTCGTTTGCCGCGCGCAAGCTGCATTTGGGCTACAGGCATCTGACTGCCACATCCGGGCCAATGGCAGGGCGCTGGATGGGCCATGAGTTTCACTATGCGACCACCGTCAGCGCAAAAGGCACACCGCTGTTTGCAGCGCAGGATGCCGAAGGCACGGACCTGCCAGCGATGGGATTGATCAACAAGAATGTGAGCGGCAGCTTTGCCCATATCATTGATGCGGCTTGAGGCTTGCCAGCGCGCGCGGTCAGGCATACCGATGCACCCATGACAGAGATTGACGATACCCGCGCCAGACGCAATGTGACCGTTCTGGTGCTGGCGCAAGCCATCCTTGGTGCGCAGCTGCCGATGATCTTTGTCGTGGGCGGGCTGGCCGGCAGCCAGTTGGCCAGTAATCCCTGCCTCGCGACACTCCCCATTTCCTTCATCGTTTTCGGCTCGATGACGACAGCACCATGGATCAGCCCGTTGATGCAACGCAACGGGCGGCAGTTCGGGTTCTTTCTGGGCGCATTTGCGGGGGCGGTCGGGGCGGCGGTATCGGCCTATGGCCTTTACATCGGGTCCTTTGCGGTGCTGCTGGCTGGGTCCTATCTGACAGGTATTTATATGTCGGCGCAGGGGTTTTACCGCTTTGCGGCAACCGACACGGCCTCTGACGCGTTCCGGCCCAAGGCGATTTCCTATGTGATGGCTGGCGGGCTCTTGTCGGCCATTGTCGGGCCACAGTTGAACAAAGTGGTCTCAGACGCCTTTGTCATTCCATTTCTGGGCACCTATCTGGCAATCATCGTCCTGAACCTTGTCGGCATGTTGCTGTTCCTGTGGCTGGATTTGCCAAAGGGCAGCCGCGCCGCGCCGTCTACAACCCCGGTCGCCACCCGCTCTCGGCTGGAGTTGCTGCGAGAGCCGCGCATCCTCGTCGCCGTGATCTGCGCCATGGTGTCCTATGCGTTGATGAACCTTGTGATGACATCAACGCCACTGGCCGTCGTTGGCTGTGGCTTCACCACTGACAATGCCAATGACATCGTATCGGCACATGTGCTGGCAATGTTTGCGCCGTCATTCGTGACGGGCCATCTGATTGCGCGCTTCGGGGTCGAGCGGATCATCGGGGCCGGGCTGGTCATTCTGGCCGCTGCGGGGATCGTCGCGCTTTCTGGCGTCGCGCTTGGAAATTTCTTTGTGGCGCTGGTCCTTTTGGGCTTTGGCTGGAACTTCGGATTTATCGGGGCGACCACAATGTTGGCTGGGGCACACCGGCCAGAGGAACGCGGCGCGGTGCAGGGCCTGAATGATATGATCGTCTTTGGCATGGTCACATTGGCCTCATTGGCCTCTGGCGGGTTGATGAACTGCGCGGGCGGCACGGCGGTGCAAGGGTGGACCGCTGTCAATGTCGCCATGGTGCCGTTTCTGGTGCTGGCAGGCGGCGCGCTGGTCTGGCTGGTGAGGCAACCCCGTCTCGCGGTCTAGCGCCACCAGCCCCGCAAGCTGACATTGGCAAAGCGCAGCGCATCGCGCGCGGGGTTTGGCGTCAGCGCATCGGCCGCGACGTCCGACGGGTTGGCTATCACGGCACGCAAGACCGGCCGGGCATGGTAGCCAGCGACCAGCGCAGCGCCTGCTTCTTTCGACACAGTTTTCTGTTGGTCTGCTGCCCGGTCAATCCGCGCCAGCGCGTTTTGCGCCAAGGACCGGACCGCCTGCGGTGTGCCATCGAATAACGGCTTGCGCCCTTGCGCCGCCAAGGCGGGGATTGCCTGAAACAAATTCGCCACCCCGACGCCAAAGGCAAAATCGCGGACCACGCCCTCTTCAGCGCGCCCCAACAGGCGCGCCGCCGTCCACATCAGATTGCCTGAGGTGGCGTTGATGTAATCGTCAAAATGCGCCTGATCCTCGAACGCGTCCGTATAGATGTCCCAGCGTCGCGCGGCGATCAGAGCGTCCAGACAGGTCGCCCCCTCTGGGTCGAGCACATCACGCAACCCATCCACGACCTCATGCTTTCGCACGCTTCCGCCTTGGCCGATCTCTTCCAGCGCGTCGCGCCACCATTGCAGGCGCATCTCGGCAATCATTGCCTCTTGCGTGACCCATGGGGCGCGGGCGATCTCGACGTTGAAAGCATAAAGCGGAAAGAGGATGCGCCGTGCCGACACCGGGGCCGCCATCGCCACGCGAAAGCGCAAGGGGTCGGCCCGTTCCACCAATGCGGCGCATGCCTCAAAACTCATGATTTGGCTTTCGCCCCGTCGCGGATCAGTTTCCAGTTGATGGCATCGACCAGCGCCTCGAACGAGGCATCAACGATGTTCTCGCTGACACCGCAGGTGGACCAGCGACGGCCCTCGCCGTCTTCGCTGTCGATGATGACGCGGGTCACGGCCTCTGTCCCGCCGTTGGTGATGCGCACCTTGAAATCGACAAGCTGCATGTCGTCGATAATGTCCTGATAGGGGCCAAGATCCTTGGACAGCGCGCGGGACAGCGCATTGACGGGGCCTTGGTCTGATCCGTCGGGGCCGATGCTTTCGCTGACGTTCAGCATCTTCTCGCCGCCGACCTTGGTGACCACGACAGCTTCTGACAGCGACACCATCTGATTGCGCTTGTTCTTGCGGCGCTCAACAGTGACGCGGTAACGCTTGACCTCGAAAAAGTCAGGCAGCGTGCCAAGTTCCTGCCGCGCCAGCAGCTCAAAGCTCGCCTGCGCGGTGTCGTAGGAATAGCCCTGCGCCTCGCGTTCCTTGATCCGCTCCACAATGCGGGGCAGCGCGGGGTCGTCTTTGGTGACCTCCAGACCCGCATCGAGCAGACGCGCACGCAGGTTGGACTGGCCCGCCTGATTGGACATGGGCACGATGCGGCTGTTGCCAACTGCCGCAGGGTCCACATGTTCGTAGGTGCTTGGGTCCTTGGCGATGGCGCTGGCGTGCAGGCCGGATTTATGGGCAAAGGCAGAGGCACCGACGTAAGGCGCCTGCTTGGCGGGCACCCGGTTGAGGATATCATCCAGCAGACGTGATGCACGGCGCAGACCGGTCAGCGCCTCTGCCGTGACCCCGGTTTCAAATCGGCTCGCAAAAGGTTCTTTCAGCAGCAGCGTCGGGATCAGCGTGGTCAGATTGGCATTGCCGCAACGCTCGCCCAGCCCGTTCAGCGTACCCTGCACCTGCCGCGCCCCGGCAAGAATGGCGGCCAGCGTGTTGGCCACGGCATTTTCGGTGTCGTTGTGGGTATGGATCGCCAGATGATCGCCGGGGATGCCGCTGGCGATCACTTCGGTGACGATCTTCTCCACCTCATGCGGCAGCACACCACCGTTGGTGTCGCACAGCACGACCCAGCGCGCCCCAGCATCATAGGCGGCATGGATCGCCTCAAGCGCATAGTCCGGGTTCGCCTT
>JAHDGO010000267.1 GCA_020627605.1 Yoonia sp. | reverse complement strand
ACGACCGGATGCACACGCGTGAGATTGACGCTTACGGCGGTCTGGTGAACCGGATGCCGGCCTATGCGCTGATTTTCATGTTCTTCACCATGGCCAATGTGGGTCTGCCAGGCACATCCGGTTTTGTCGGGGAATTCCTGACGCTGATGGGGGTCTTCCAGGTGAACACATGGATCGCGGTCTTTGCGACTTCTGGCGTGATCCTGTCGGCGGCTTATGCGCTCTGGCTTTACCGCCGTGTGGTCATGGGCGACCTGATCAAGGAAAGCCTGAAAACGATCAAGGATATGACCGGACGCGAGCGTGTGATCTTTGCCCCGCTGGTGGTGATGACGCTGCTTTTGGGTGTTTATCCGGCCCTCGTCCTCGACATTATCGGCCCGAGCGTGTCTGCGCTGGTCGGCAACTATGAAACCGCGCTGGCGACCTTTGAGGCCGCGACGCAGTTTGCTTCGAACTAAGGAAAGCCCGTTATGATTGGTGCTGATATCCAAATCCTGATGCCAGAGGTGGTTCTGTCGCTTTACGCGATGGGCGCGTTGCTGGCGGCGGTCTATACCACCAAGGACGCCATGGCGCCGCTGCTGACATGGGCGACCGCAGGGTTGTTCGTGCTGATCGCCGTCTGGCTGGGCATCAACGGGCAGGGAACCAACGTGGCCTTTGGCGGCATGTTCGTTGATGACGGTTTTGCGCGCTTTGCCAAGATTGTGATCCTGTTGTCGGCTGCGGCGGTCCTGCTGATGTCGGAAACCTATATGCAGCGGCGTGGCTTGCTGCGGTTCGAATACCCGCTGCTGGTGGCACTGGCTGTTGTTGGCATGATGGTCATGGTCAGCGCCGGCGACCTGATGGCGCTTTACATGGGCCTCGAGCTGCAGTCATTGGCGCTATACGTTGTCGCATCTCTGCGCCGTGACAGTGTGAAATCGACCGAGGCCGGTTTGAAGTACTTTGTGCTGGGCGCCCTGTCTTCGGGTCTGCTGCTATATGGGGCCTCGCTGACCTATGGGTATGCCGGAACAACCATGTTTGCCGGGATTATCGAGGCGACAGAAAAGGGCGCGTCGCTTGGCCTGCTATTTGGTCTGGTGTTCCTGCTGGCGGGCTTTGCTTTCAAGGTCTCTGCTGCGCCGTTCCACATGTGGACACCTGATGTCTATGAAGGTTCCCCGACGCCGGTGACGGCCTTCTTTGCCACAGCGCCCAAGGTGGCTGCCATGGCGCTCTTTGCCCGCGTCGTGCATGACGCATTTGGCGGCATCGTGGGCGAATGGCAGCAGATCGTGGCCTTCCCGTCGGTGGTGTCCATGTTCCTTGGCGCGATTGCCGCCATTGGACAGCAGGATATCAAGCGACTGATGGCCTATTCATCCATTGCCCATATGGGCTTTGCCCTGATGGGGCTGGCCGCTGGCACGGCCTTTGGCGTGCAGGCGATGCTGATCTATATGGCGATCTATGTGACGATGAACATCGGCACATTTGCCTTTATCCTGTCGATGGAACGCGACGGGCGGCCAGTGACAAACATCGATAGTCTCAAGATGTATTCCAAACGCGAGCCTCTGCGCGCACTGGCAATGTTGATCCTGCTGTTCAGCCTTGCTGGCGTGCCGCCGATGGTTGGGTTCTTTGGCAAGTTCTACGTGCTGCGCGCCGCCTATGATGGCGGGCTGGCGTGGCTGGCTGTGGCGGGTGTGATCGCCTCTGTCATCGGGGCGTTCTACTATCTGCGTATTGTCTACTTCATGTATTTCGGCGAAGAGACAGAGCCGCTGGACGGCAAGATCACCCCTGTGCTGTGGGCGTTCCTCATGGGCTCTGCCGCGGTGATGCTGGTAGGCGTTGTGAACCTCTTCGGGATTGAACCCATCGCAGCCGCAGCGGCGGTCACGCTTGTCAACTAAGGACACCGGGCCTTGGCCCGAGGGCTATGCCCGTGTCGTGCTGGACAGCGTCGACAGCACCATGGCAGAGGCCGCGCGCCGTGCGGCGGGGATCGAGCGGCCAACCTGGATCATGGCGAAAACCCAGACCGCCGCGCGCGGACGGCGCGGGCGCGCTTGGGTCGTGCCAGAGGGCAACCTGAACGCCACCCTGATCTTTCGGCCCGAAGCAACAGCGCAGGAAGCGGCCAAGCGGTCGTTTCTGGCTGCCAATGCGCTGTTTCAGGCGCTGTCGATCTATGTTGCCGTCGAAAAACTGGCACTGAAATGGCCCAATGACGTGTTGCTGTCAGGTGGCAAGGTGGCGGGCATCCTGCTGGAAAGCAGCGGGCAGGGGCCGTTTGTGGATTGGCTGTCGATCGGGATTGGCGTCAACCTGCGCCATGTGCCTGAGGGCGTCACCGATGCCGCCTTCGCCCCGACCAGTCTGGCCGCTGCTGGCGGTGATATCGTCAACCCGGCAGAGTTTCTGGCCACCCTTGCCGATGCCTACGCCACGCAAGAGGCCAAACTGCTGCGCCTCGGCTTTGACCGGATCCGCGACGACTGGATGGCCAACGCTGCCCGTCTCGGAGAGGTCATCACCGCGCGCACCGGGCGTGAGGATGTGACCGGCATTTTCGACAGTATCGACAAGGACGGCAATCTTGTCCTGATCACCGGCACCGGGCCGCGCGCGATCCCGGCCGCCGATGTCTATTTCTAGGAGGATCACCTGATGCTTTTGGCCATCGACTGCGGCAATACAAATACCGTGTTTGCGATCTGGGACGGCGACAGTTTTATCGCGACCTGGCGCACCAGTACCGAATGGCAGCGCACGGCAGATCAATACTATGTCTGGCTGTCCACGCTGATGAAATTCCAGAACATCGAGGCGGATATCACCGAGGTCATTGTCAGCTCTACTGTGCCGCGCGTTGTTTTCAATCTGCGCGTCTTTGCTGATCGGTATTTCAACTGCCGTCCGCTGGTTGTGGGCAAACCAGACTGTGCCCTGCCAGCCCTACCGCGCGTGGATGAAGGGACGGCAGTCGGTCCGGACCGTCTGGTCAACGCGGCCGGTGCGTTTGACCGGCATGGCGGTGACCTGATCGTTGTCGATTTCGGGACTGCCACGACATTTGACGTGGTGGCCAGCGACGGCGCCTATGTGGGCGGTGTCATCGCGCCGGGCGTCAACCTGTCGCTGGAGGCGCTGCACAACGCCGCTGCCGCGCTGCCGCACGTCGATATCAGCAAGCCGCAGGCAGTGATTGGCACCAATACGGTCGCCTGTATGCAATCGGGCGTCTTTTGGGGTTACATCGGGCTGGTGCGTGAGATATGCGCGCGGATCAAGGCGGAACGCGGAGTGCCGATGCGGGTGATCTCGACAGGGGGCCTCGCCCCGCTTTTTCAACAGGCTGAAGCCCTGTTCGACGCTTTCGAAGATGATCTGACGATCCACGGCCTGACCGTGATCCACCAATATAACAAGGACAATGCATGAGCGACCGCCTGATCTACCTGCCCCTTGGGGGCGCCGGCGAAATTGGCATGAATGCCTATGTCTATGGCTACGGCAAGCCGGGGAAAGAGCGGCTGATCGTTGTCGATCTGGGTGTCACCTTTCCCGATATGGACGGCACGCCGGGGGTGGATCTGATCCTGCCGGATATTGCGTGGCTTGAGGCACGCAAGGGCGACATCGACGGCATCTTTATCACCCACGCCCACGAAGACCACGTCGGTGCCATCGGGCATTACTGGGAACGGCTGGGTGCGCCGGTCTATGCGCGGCCGTTTACCG
>JAHDGO010000266.1 GCA_020627605.1 Yoonia sp. | reverse complement strand
GGCCCGTCTGGCTGATGGCATTGCCAAGGGCAGCGCCAATTCGATGCTGGTCAAGGTGAACCAGATCGGCACACTGACAGAGACCCTGCAGGCCGTCGATATGGCCCACCGCGCGCGCTTTACCAACGTGATGAGCCACCGGTCCGGTGAGACCGAGGATGCGACGATTGCTGATCTGGCCGTCGCCACCAACTGCGGGCAGATCAAGACGGGCTCTCTCTCACGCTCTGACCGTCTGGCGAAATACAACCAGTTGATCCGCATCGAGGAATTGCTGGGCGAGACCGCACAATATGCAGGCCGCAGCATCCTGAAAGGATGATTGCGCAAGGGATGCATCCGATCCCCGCTGGCCATGTGCCAGCGGTGGTGACCTATCTGGAGATGTCCGCGCCAGCGATGTCGCAGGCGAAACCGTTTCCGGATGGTGTGACAGCATCGCAAGACCGGTTGGCGGTCGCGGATTATCGCGCGCTGTTTCGTGCCGTTGGCGCGCCTTGGCTGTGGTCTTCACGGCTGGTCATGGATGAAAGCAGACTGGCACAGATCCTCGCAGCAGACACGACAGAGCTTTGGGTGGTCCGCAAAGGCAATGCGCTGACTGGCATTGTCGAGTTAGATTTTCAGGATGGCGGTGATTGCGAACTGGCCTATTTCGGGATCGTCAAAGCGGCGACAGGCCAAGGCCTTGGCGGCCCCATGATGGCGCTGGCGCAATCCCGCGCCTTCGCCCGCGACATCCGCCGATTCTATGTGCATACCTGCAACTGGGACGATCCGCGCGCGCTGGCGTTTTACCAGCGGGCCGGATTCAGGCCGTACAAAATGATGGTAGAGGTTTTCCCGGACCCCCGTCTTGACGGCATCCACCCGACACAGACAGCACCCCATGTCCCATGCCTGAGCTGAGCGCAGACGATATCATCGCCCAACTGGACCTTGCCCCGCATCCTGAGGGCGGGTTCTACCGACAGACGTGGATCGCGGAAAACGACGGGCGGCCAACCGGCACCTGCATCTATTTCCTGCTGAAATCAGGGCAGGCCAGCCATTGGCACGCGGTCGATGCGGTGGAAATCTGGCACCATTACGCCGGTGCGCCCCTTATACTGTCGCTTGCCCCGTCGCTGGACGGCCCTGCTGCCGATACTATTTTGGGGCCTGATCTGGCCAGTGGGCAACTGCCGCAGGCCATCGTGCCAGAGGGACACTGGCAGAAGGCCGCAACCACCGGCGACTGGACGCTCGTCGGCTGTACCGTGTCGCCGGGATTTCAGTTCGCGGGGTTCACCCTCGCTGACCCCGGCGTCGATATTCCGCGTTAGCCTGTCGGCCCGTCATAGAACACATCTTCTTCCGGCATCTCGCCGGTTTCCAGAATATGCATCATTTCGGCATTCATCGCCGCCTCGCGCGGGCCAAGGATTTCCTGCACGCGGGCGATATAGGCCTCGTTTTCCATCACGGGGATATCCGGGTCATAGGCATCGGCGAGTGAGATCATCGAAGCGCGATCAGCACGGTTGAAAGCATCCACCATCATCTGCGCGCGGTCTTTGGGTATATTCAACGCCTCCAGCGCGGAGCGGCCCATGCGCAGGGAACTGTCATAGTTTTCGCGGATGATGTCGCGGCAGCCAGCGGCCCAAAGCTCGTACACGTGATGACGATCCACGGCACGAGCGATGATATGCACATGCGGGGCGGTCGTGTGCACGTAATGCACCAGCTCTGTCAGCTTTTCCTTGTTGTCGATCGCGGCGACAAAGACCTTGGCATGGTGAAGTCCTGCCGCATGCAAAAGGTCCGGCCGCGTCGCGTCACCATAGTAAATGCGCGCCCCGAACTGCCGCATATTTTCCAGATGCTGAGCGTTGTAGTCGATGACGGTCAGACTGTACCCCGCTGCCGACAGGACCCGCCTGACAATACCGCCGATGCGGCCACCACCAGCGATGATCACCTCGCCCTGTTCTTCAATCTCATCAGCCTCTCCCGCCTCGACCTCCGTGTAGCGCGGGACAATCACCCTGTCGTAGAAGATGAACAGAAGCGGCGTCAGCATCATCGATATGGCCACCACCAGCAAAAGCTGATCCGCCAGCATCTGCGGCAGGATTGCATTGGCGACAGAAAACGACAGCAGGACAAATCCGAACTCCCCCGCCTGCGCAAGGCTGAGGGCCAGCAGCCAGCGATCAGCGCCGCGCAGCTTGAAGACGATGGCAAGTACGGTCAGTACAGCCGCCTTCACTGCGATCAGCAAAAGCGTCAGCCCGATGATCAGCAAAAGGTTGTCCGACAGCAGGGTGAAGTTGATCGCCGCGCCCACCGTCATGAAGAACAGACCCAGCAAGAGGCCCTTGAAAGGGTCAATGTCCGATTCCAATTCGTGCCGGTACTCGCTGTTGGCCAGCACCACACCGGCAAGGAACGTGCCGAGCGCAGGCGACAGGCCAACCAGCGACATCAGCAAGGCGATCCCGATAACCATCATCAGCGCCGTGGCGGTGAACAACTCGCGCAGATTGGCGGCGGCAATGAAACGAAAGATCGGGCGGGTCAGATAACTGCCTGCGCCGACGACGGCGGCAATGGCAACAATATTGACGAGGGCGGTTTGCCAGCCGTTCAACCCGGCAACAAGGCTCATCCCGCTGCCATGGTCGCCGCCGTGATCATCACCGTGATCTTCACCGTGCCCGGCGTCATCGGCATGGGCGGCCTCGGCGCCATGGGCAGCGTCGCCCGCCAGATCCATCAGCTCTGGCATGGCCAGCAGCGGCATCAGGGCAAGCATGGGGATCACGGCGATATCCTGCGCCAGCAAGACAGAAAAGCTTGCCTGCCCGCCATCGCTTTTCATCAAACCCTTTTCATTCAGGGTCTGCAGCACGATGGCCGTCGAACTGAGCGCGGCGATCAAACCAACCGCAAGGGCCACCGTCCACGACAGGCCAAAGAGCATTGCCAAAGCCATCACAACCGCCGTGGTGATCCCGATCTGGCCACCACCCAGCCCCAGCAAGCGGCCCCGCATCTGCCAGAGGCGTTTCGGCTCAAGCTCCAGCCCGACAAGGAACAGCATCATGACAACGCCGAATTCCGCAAAATGCTGGATCGAGATGATGTCGACGTTCAGCCAGCCAAGGATCGGACTGATGACAATGCCAGCGATCAGATACCCCAGCACGGACCCAAGCCCCAGCCGGGTCGCGATGGGCACGGCAATCACCCCGGCAATCAGGAACACAAAAGCAAGCAGCAGAAAATCGGTCATGGCGCGCCCTCCCCGGCGGGGTGATGATGCACGGCATACGGAGGATTAGGAACGTCTTTTTGCCGCAATTGGCTGTCCGATCTGTCCGTCCGGACCGTTTTCGCCGCCTGCGTATACATTCCGTTAACCTAAAAGCTGGATTCTCGTCACAAAGCGATCAAACAAACCCCTCACTTGCATGGCACACAGCACCTGCCTGACAGGTGTGTCTCTTTAGTCAGTTTTTTGTTCCAAGTGCGATGGCGCAATTGTCGAAGATTTTTTGGCAGGATGACTGCCCCCAGCTAACCGGATTGCACATGAAAAAACTAATTCCAGGACTCGCCCTCTCACTCAGCACCCTGCTTGCCACGACACTGCCGACCTCGGCGGTCTTTGCGGTGGGTGCGACGCCTGACGTTGTGGAAGAAAACGCACAAGAGCGGATCAATTTTGCTGGCAAGCTGCGTATGCTGTCACAACGCATCCCCGCCGCGGCCTGCCACA
>JAHDGO010000265.1:1038-3772 GCA_020627605.1 Yoonia sp. | reverse complement strand
CGCATCAGGCCGGGTTCCATTTTGCCGCCTGACCCGCTGCGCGCGACCAGCCAAAGGGCAGAGAGGATCGCTGGTGCCTCCATCACTGCGGCGACGGCGACCATATAGCCTTCGGCGCTGATCAGCCTGTCCTGCAGTACGGATGTAGCCGCCACAAAGGTCACGATACTGATCGAGCCGTAATGCGCCGCGACGGCGGCAGCGTCGATATTCGACAGGCCGGTCATAACGCGCAGCAAGGCAAAGGCGATCAGTGGCAGGCCGAACGACAGCACCAATCCTGCCAGCAGAGACAGAACCAGCGTTTGATCAATGCCGTTGCTGCTGACTGCGACGCCGCCCTTGAAGCCGATGGCGAACAACAGATAGATCGACATCCCCTTGGCCACAGCCTCTGGGATTGTCAGGTCTGATCGGGCGAGTGCTGCGGCAAGTCCAAGCGCAAAGCTGAGAATGATCGGAGAGATCAGGTTCTCGCCTGCCAGTGATAGGATTTCCTGCATCGCCAGTCCTTAAATGGGTTTGAAGGCCCCGGATGTTGCGTCATAGGCCTCGACAATGCCTTCGCCGATGTCGTTCCACAGACCATGCAGGGACACACGTTCGGCTTCAACCGCAGATTTGACGAAGGGGAAGGTCATCAGGTTCTCAAGCGAGATCACGACGGATGCCTTTTCCAGCGCGCGTTTGCGGCTTGCATCGTCGCCGTCCGGCAGGTCGGCAAAGCCGGGGCGCAAGATATCCATCCAGCGGCCCACAAAACTGCTGGCGTCGTCAAGTTCCGGCGCGTGGCCGGCGCACATGTTGTAGCACCCTTCGACCCCGCCGCAGCCAGAGTGGCCCATCACGATGATCTGCGCGACTTTCAGCCCGGTGATGGCGTATTCGATGGCAGCAGAGGTGCCGTGGTGATGCCCGTCGGGGTTATAGGGCGGCACCATATTGGCGATGTTGCGGTGCACGAAAAATTCACCCTGATCCGCCTCGAAGATCGAGATGACATTCACCCGGCTGTCGCAGCAGGCAATGATCATCGACCGGGGGTGTTGGCCGTCCTCTGCCAGCCGACGATACCAGCCTCTGTTCTCTGCATAGGTCGTGGCTTTCCAGCCGTGATAGCGGTTGACCAGATAGGCGGGCAGCGGACGCGCGTGTTGCATAGGCGGTATCTTTCGTCGTTTTGCCCTTCCATACGGCGCATTTTCATGAATTTCGAGGGATTTTTTCAGACCGCGCGCAACCTTCTGGGAACCATCATGCGGTAGCTGGGCCCTATGAAAAATACGCCACCCTCTTTGCGGTCCTTGCCGCGTCGTCAGGCCGACGTGGTCACATTGACCTGTGTTGATCAGATGCTGTTCGATCCAACGCCTCTTGTCAGGCTGTTCGCAGAGGCCGATCCCTTTGCCGCCGAAGAGGTGATTTGCCGGATGCTGGAAGACATGGCCCTGCGCCTTGACGATCTGCAAGGGGCAATGGCCCGGAACGCCTTTGACAAAATGCGCCGCCCGGCCCGCCGGATAGAACTGGTGGCCCATAACATCGGCCTGATCGAACTCAGCGCTGCTGCCGCCCATGTCGCCAAAGCCGCCGCGCAGGACGATGGTGTTGCGCTTGATGCCACCATGGCCCGGCTTGAGCGCGGGTTTGACATGGCCGTCAGCGAGGTCTGGCGGTTTCGCGATATGACATAGCGGTGCTTGCAGCCTGCGAACACGCGGCTACTGTGACGGTATCCAAGGATCAAAGGACGCCAGATGCCGCTTTCATTCGCCGACCCGACCGACGCCGCAATCCCTGTGCATGTGGTGACCCCTGATGCGCTGGACACTGCGCTGGATCGTCTGTCGGATGGGTCGCGCAGATGGGCGAAGGCGCAGGGCTTTGCCGCCAATCTGGGCGAGGTGCTGCTGCTGCCGGACGGCGACGGTGATATCGCTGGCGTACTGGTGGGCTACGGCACCCCTGCCAAACGGGCGCGCGGGCGGTTTCATATGGGTGCGGTGGCCCGCAAATTGCCGGCAGGCACCTATGATCTGGTCAGCGGGCTGACCGGCGATGATCAGGAAGAGGCCGCATTGGCCTGGCTTCTGGCGGGCTACCGCTACAACCGCTATCGCAAACCCGCCCCACCCATCGCAGCACTGGTCGCCCCGGACGGGATCGATGCCGACCGTCTGACGGTGATCGCAAATGGTGAGGCCCTGACGCGAGAGTTGATCAACACGCCGGCCTCTGACATGGGCCCGGCGGAACTGGAAGAGGCCGCGCGCGCCCTCGCAAGCAGCCACGAGGCCGAGATCAATGTCATTACCGGCGATGATCTGATCCCCAGCAACTTTCCTCTGATCCACACCGTCGGCCGCGCCTCTGACCGCGCGCCGCGCCTGATTGATCTGCGCTGGGGCAACACGGGCCCGCAACTGACGCTGGTGGGCAAGGGCGTCTGTTTTGATACCGGCGGGCTGAACATCAAACCCGGCGCATCCATGGGGCTGATGAAAAAGGACATGGGCGGGGCGGCCACGGTGCTGGGTCTGGCCCATATGATCATGGCGCTGGATCTGCCGCTGCGCTTGCGGGTCCTGATCCCTGCGGTTGAAAACAGCATTTCCGGCAATGCCTTTCGCCCGCAGGACATACTGACCTCGCGCAAGGGGCTGACTGTCGAGATCAACAATACCGATGCAGAAGGGCGATTGGTGCTGGCAGATGCACTGACGCTGTCGGATGA
>JAHDGO010000265.1:0-996 GCA_020627605.1 Yoonia sp. | reverse complement strand
TTTCTACACCGATGATGACAACCATGCTGCCGCGATCGCGCTGGCCGGGCGCAAGGTGGCTGACCCGGTCTGGCGCATGCCGTTTCATGCCCCCTATGAGGACATGATCGAACCGGGCATCGCCGATCTGGATAATGCGCCAAAAGGGGGCATGGCCGGGTCCATTACGGCCGCACTTTTCCTGCGCCGCTTTGTCGAGAGCCCGTATATTCATTTTGACATCTATGGCTGGCAGCCAAGCGCTGCGCCGGCGCGCCCGAAAGGTGGTGTCGGCATGGGCGCGCGTGCCGTGCTGGAAGCCTTGCCGAAGATGCTGGGCCTGTGACCGACCGCCGCCTGACACCGGCCAATGGACGGGTTGCAGCGATGCATCTGGCCGGGCAGGTGCAGGCGGATCGCTATACCGATGGATGGGCAATGCAGGTGGCGCGCCCTGTCGTGGACCTTTGCGCAGCACCGGGCGGTACGCGTGACCGGCAGCAGTTGCTTGGTGCGGCGGTCACGGTGCTTGAGGACCGGGATGGCTGGTCATTTGGGCAGGCCACGGACGGATATGTCGGCTATGTCCCGACGGACGCGCTGGCCCAGCCCGCACCTGTCACGCACCGCGTCAGCACCTTCGCCACCCATGCCTATGCGGCAGAGGATTTCAAATCAGCCGATCTGCTGCATTTGCCCTTTGGCGTGCGTGTTCAGGTGCTGGATGAGCGGCAAAAGTTCTTTGAAACACCGCATGGCTTTGTCCCCAAGAAACATCTGCGCCCATTGGATCAGCCGTTCTCTGACCCAGCAACTGTCGCGCAACTGCATTTCGGCGTGCCCTATCTGTGGGGTGGGAACGCGACCCTTGGGATTGATTGTTCCGGGCTGATTTCTGCAAGTCTTGCGGCCTGCGGCATGTACTGTCCCGCTGACAGCGATCTGCAGCGTGATGGATTGGGGCAGGCGGCCAGCGGGGGCTACCAGCGTGGCGATCTGGTCTTCTGGAAGGGTCAT
>JAHDGO010000264.1 GCA_020627605.1 Yoonia sp. | reverse complement strand
CCATGACAGGGGCAGAGCGTGACAGCTTTCGCATTGCGGTCAACCGGTGCTGGAACGTCGACCCCGGCTCTGTCGCGGCGCGGGTGACGGTTGAGGTTGGATTCAGCCTGAACCGTGATGGCACCGTGATCGGCAATGAAGTTCGGCTGATTTCGTCAGATGGCGACCAATCCGCCACGAACACGGCATTCGAGGCAGCACGGCGCGCCATACTGCGCTGTCAGTCCGGTGGGTATGAGCTACCTGATGATAAGTATGAGCAATGGAAGGACGTGGTGATCACGTTTGACCCAAGCGGGATGCGCTTGAGGTAGGCAAAGACACGCGCAGGTGAGGAGACAGCGGTTTTTCCCCCTGCTAGAAAGAGACAAGAAAACGCAAGATCGGGCAGATAGCCCCGGCAGGCGGGAGTGAGGCAAAGATGATCAAACGGTTTATGACACTTTTGGTGGCGCTGATGCTGGCAGGGCCGGTTCTGGCGCAAGATGGACCATTGCGCCTGACGATCACGGACGGGGTGATCGAACCCATCACATTTGCCGTTCCGGCGTTTGAGGCTGAAACGCCAGCCGCGCAGCAGGCCGCAACTGACATCTCGCGTCTGGTTGTGCAGGATCTGGCAGGCACAGGGCTGTTCCGCGAGGTGCCGGCGACGGCTTTCATCAGTCAGGTCAGCTCTTTCGCGCAGCCAATTGCCTTTCCCGACTGGCGGGCCATCAATGCGCAGGCGCTGATCACGGGTGCCGTGACGGTCAACGGCGAACAGCTGGTGGTGAAGTTCCGGCTTTATGATGTGTTCTCTGGGCAGGAACTGGGGCAAGGGCTGCAGTTTGCAGGCACCACATCTGGCTGGCGACGCATGGGCCACAAGGTGGCCGACGCAGTTTACAGCCGGATCACCGGCGAGGGCGGCTATTTTGACAGCCGCGTCGTCTTTGTCTCTGAAAGTGGGCCGAAGGATAACCGCCAGAAGCGTCTGGCGATCATGGATTTCGACGGGGCCAATATTCAGTTCCTCACAGACAGCAGCACCATCGTGCTTGCGCCGCGGTTCTCACCCAATGGGGACCGGGTCCTTTATACCAGTTTTGAGTCGGGCTTTCCCCGCATCAACGTCCTGAACGTGGCCAATGTGGGCCGTCAGCAGTTGCAGACTGCACCGGGCGAAATGGCCTTCAGCCCGCGGTTTTCCCGCGATGGGCGGCAGGTGATCTATAGCTTGTCCAACGGCGGCAACACCGACATCTACCGCACGGATCTGGGCACCGGGCAGAGCGTACGCCTGACAAATGCGCCGTCCATCGACACCGCGCCCAGCCTGTCGCCTGACGGCAGCCAGATCGTTTTCGAAAGCGACCGGTCGGGGACACAACAGCTTTACGTGATGTCCGCCAATGGCGGCGAGGCGCGGCGTATTTCCTTTGGCGAGGGGCGTTATGGCACGCCGGTCTGGTCGCCGCGCGGTGATCTGGTGGCCTTTACCAAACAGAACGCCGGTCGGTTCCATATCGGCGTGATGCGGACCGATGGATCGGAAGAAAAATTGCTGACCTCCTCTTTCCTTGATGAGGGACCAACATGGTCGCCCAACGGCCGTGTCATCATGTTCAGCCGAGAGACCCAGGGCGCTGGCGGGACGTCATCGCTTTATTCTGTGGATATCTCTGGCCGGAACCTCAAGGCAGTGCCACTGCAGGGCGGGGCCTCTGACCCGTCATGGGGCCCGTTGCAGCCGTAATCATGTGTGATTCCCATCAGGTCGATGCCGTGCTAAGGTAACGCCAAAATGAGCAGTCAAAAAACAGGATCAACCTACATGACATATTTCAAAAAGACGGCGGTATTGCTTTTGGTGCTGGCCACGGCGGCCTGTACGAACCCTGATCGTTTCGGCGGTGCAGGCGCTGACGGGGCCAATGGTGCGGCAGGTGCGGGCGCCAATGGTGCCGTGGCAGGAAGTGCCAGCGACCCATCCAGCCCCTTGTTCTTTAACCAGACCATCGGTGACCGCGTCCTTTTCGCGGTTGATACATCAACGATCACGCCCGAAGGCCGGACCATTCTGGATGGGCAGGCCCAGTGGTTGCTGACCAATGCGGACTACCGCGCCGTGATCGAGGGCCACGCGGACGAGCAGGGCACACGTGAATACAACCTTGCACTTGGCCAGCGCCGTGCGAATGCGGTGCGCGAATATCTCGTCTCACGCGGCGTGCCAGCCACGCGTCTGCAGGTGACCAGCTATGGGAAAGAGCGTCCGCTCGCGGTCTGTTCCGAAGAATCGTGCTATGCCCAGAACCGCCGCGCCGTTACGGTGCTGTCATTCTCGGCGATCACCAGCTGATCCAGACCAAAGGAAGATCCTGAATGTTGCATCGTGTCGCTGTTGTCTGCGCCCTTCTGCTGTCACCTTTGCCGGGCTTTGCCCAGCAGGACACATTGGCCGATATCCGACAACAACTGACGGGACTTTTTGTCGAGGTGCAGCGCCTGCGGCGCGAGCTGTCCACAACAGGTGGATTGAACAGCGGCGTGGCGGGCAACACCCCGCTGGAGCGTCTTGACGCGATGGAGGCGGAACTCCAACGCCTGACGGCCAATGCCGAACAGTTGGAGTTTCGGATCAACAGCGTCATCGCCGATGCTGACAATCGCGTGGGTGACCTGAACTTCCGCCTGTGCGAGCTGGAGACGAATTGCGACATCGGTCAGCTCGACGACACGCCACTCGGTGGAATCGAACCCGCCGGTGTGCCAACGGTTGCCGCCCCCGGTCCATCCACCGGGCCAGCACTGGCCATCGGCGAGCAGGGCGACATAGAGCGGGCGCAGGAGGCGCTCGCCGCCGGTGACTTTCGCGGCGCCGTTGACCAGCTTGCGGCCTTTGGCACGACCTACCCCGGCAGCCCGCTAACGTCCGATGCCAACTACCTGCGCGGCGAGGCACTGGAAGGTTTGGGCGAGATGACGGATGCTGCCCGCGCCTATCTGGAGGCATTTTCCGGCGACCCGACCGGGGCAAAGGCACCTGACGCGCTGTTTCGTCTCGGCTCTGCCCTTGGCAAGATCGGCCAGACGCAGGATGCCTGCCTGACCCTTGCAGAGGTCAACGTGCGTTTCCCCGGCAACCCGGCAGTGGCCGACGCCCGATTGGAAATGCAAGCACTGGGATGCCAGTAACGCCCGGAATCGTCGCGCGATTTCAGCAGACGCTCTCGTCGCAGAACCACCGCCGCATTGCATTGGCGGTCTCTGGCGGTGGCGATTCAATTGCCATGATGCATTTGGCCGTGCGTGCGCTCGGGCCTGAACGGTTTGCCGTATTCACTGTCGATCACGGGCTGCGGCCCGAAGCAGCGGAAGAGATTGCGCTGGTTGGCGCACAGGCAACAGCACTGGGTCTGCCGCATCATGTCACCCGGTGGACCTGGGATGGCGTCGGCAATCTGCAAAATGCAGCACGGATTGGCCGCTTTGCCGCCCTGCGCAGCCTGGCCATCACACACAAGCGGGCCGAGATTTGGCTGGGCCATACAGAAGACGACCAGATTGAGACCTTTCTGATGCGTCTGGCGCGGGGGTCTGGCGTGGATGGTTTGGCAGCGATGCGGAGATGGTCCACGCGCGACAGCCTGCCTGTGTTTCGCCCGCTGCTGGGGATCAGGCGGGCAGAGTTGCGCGACTGGTTGGCAGAAAACGATCTCGCGTGGCGTGATGATCCCAGCAATGACGATGCCCGCTATGATCGGATCAAGGCGCGGCAGATGGCGGCGCAGT
>JAHDGO010000263.1 GCA_020627605.1 Yoonia sp. | reverse complement strand
AGGCCAATCACCGCCCCGATGGAGCCATAGACCTCATTATAGCTGGCGAAGTTATTGAGGTAGAAGGACAACCCTGCAGAGGCCGCAACCCAGAGCACGACCACAACAACTGCGCCCACCGTGATCCAGCGCCCGCGACTGCCATGCCGGGCGGGGCCAAAACGGTACAACAGGCTAAGCCCCATGATCAGCACGGCAAAGGCGATCAGCCAGCGCAGCCCCTCAAGCAACCATGCCGTTGAATTGGCGACCGGGATAAAGGCCAAGAGCACGGGCACGATGACAACCACAGTCAGGGCCACGATGGCCAGTACGACAAGGGCCACCGTCAGCATCAGCGCCACCATCATCTGCCACACCCCGTTGCGCATCCGCTGACCGGCAATTGCATTCAGCCCGCCAACGAGTGCCGCCACGCCTGCGCGGCAGGACCACAAGGCAAGCGCAATGGAAAACGCGGTGGCCCAGCCCAAGGCGTCAGACGGGGCCGCAACAAGCCGAAAAACTTGCGACGCAATCAGATTATAGGCGTCTGGTGGAATGATATCCTCCATCAACGTCAATTGCTGGGCTATCACCACAGGGTCTGCAACCAGCCCAAAGATGGCGATGACCGCCGCAATACCCGGAAAAATGCCGAAAATGCCAAAGAAGGCGACGCCCGCAGCGATCAGCCCAATGTGCTTTTCGCTGGCGGTTTGCCACACCGCGCTGAGGACTTTCCATATCTGCCAAAGGGTTGTCATCTGTCCGGCCCTTGCCAGTTTTGCTTGCATCCTGACCAGCTACCTACGCCAGTCGCGGCACAAAAGCCACTTTCACTGGCAAAAAAGGGCCACAGACCACCGCAGCACAGGTGAATTTCCAGAAATACATCGCAACCCGCAAAGCTGCGGGTTAACGTAGGGTCAAAACAGGGCAAAGCCCGGACATGAGGCCCGAGACATAGTGAATACGCTGACCGAACATGTGAACACGCTTGCAGAGCGGTTGCTGGATGTGGAAGACGACCGTTATCTGGTCGCCGTGACAGGTGCGCCGGGATGCGGGAAATCCACCATCGCATCGGAACTGGCGCGCCGGTTGAACGCACAGGGCCGCAAGTCGACCGTGGTCCCCATGGACGGATTCCATCTGGACAACAGCATTCTGGAAGACCGCGGGTTGCGCCAACGCAAGGGCGCACCGGAAACCTTTGATGCGCCGGGGTTTATCCGTCTGGTTGAGGCCCTGAAGACAGGGAAAGAGGTTTTTGCCCCGTCCTTCGACCGCACCCGCGATCTGGCAATTGCCGGATCGGTGGCAGTGCCGGCTGCTGCACGGTTTGTCATTGTCGAAGGTAATTACCTGATGTTTGCCGAAGACCCGTGGCGCGATCTTGCGCCGCTGTGGGATCTGACCGTGCGCCTTGACGTGCCCATGCCAGAGTTACGCGCGCGGCTGATCCAGCGCTGGCTGAGCCTCAATTACACCCGCGCCGTCGCCACCCGCCGTGCCGAGGGCAATGATATTCCGAACGCGCAGCGTGTGATCGATCAGGCCCTGCCCTGCGATGTCACGCTGAACGGCGAACCGGCTAGATAAAGACCAGCGTGATCGCCGGGAACAACAGCAAAAGCGCCACGCGCACGACGTCGGACCCGACAAAGAACAAAACCGCCCGGTAGGTCGCCGTCATGGGCGTTTCTTTGTCCATCGCGTTGATAATGAAAAGGTTCATCCCCACCGGCGGCGTAATCAACCCGACCTCCACCACGATCAGGACCATGATGCCGAACCAGATCGCCAGTTCCTCGGTCGTTAGCCCGAAATCGAGCCCTGAAATGACCGGCCAAAAGATCGGAACCGTCAGCAGGATCATCGACAGGCTGTCCATCAGGCAGCCCAGCAGAAGATAGAAGATCAGGATCATCACCATGATTGCCCAAGGGCTGAAACCCTGCCCTGTCACCCATGCCGACAGCTCTTGCGGGACTTGGGTCAATGCCAGAAAGCCGTTGTAGAAAGCCGCCCCCAGCACGATGAAAAAGATCATGCCGGTGCCGGTGGCTGTCTCCGTCAGGCTTTGCCGTATGACACCCCAGTTGAGCGATCCTGCAAACAGCGCGATCAGACCTGTCCCCATGGCACCGACAGCCGCACCTTCGGTCGGGGTGAACCAGCCATTGTAGATCCCGCCAACCACCAGCCCGAACACCAGCAGGACGGGCCAGACGGCCCCCAATGCCTTCGCGCGTTCCCCGTAGGGCATCCGCGTCTTGGTTCCGGCCTGATCAGGGTAAAGCCGCACGTAGATGGCGATCGTCGCCATATATCCAAGGGCGGCCAGAATGCCGGGGATGAAGGCAGCGGCGAAGAGCTTGGCGATATTCTGTTCTGTCAGGATCGCATAGATCACGAGGATCACAGAGGGCGGGATCAGGATACCCAGCGTGCCACCTGCGGCCAGCGTCGCCGTCGAAAAGCCGCCCGAATAGCCGTATTTGCGCAGTTCGGGCAGGGCGACCTTGCTCATCGTGGCGGCCGTCGCCAGTGACGATCCACAGATCGCGCCAAACCCCGCGCAGGCCCCGACTGCCGCCATGGCCATGCCGCCCTTGCGATGGCCCAGCCATGCCTCTGCCGCGCGGAACAATGACCGCGACATGCCGGAATGGGTCGCGAATTGCCCCATCAGCAGGAACATCGGAATGATCGACAGATTGTAGTTGGAAAAGGTCGAATAAACCTCTGACTTCAGCCGCGCCATGAACACCGTGGTGCCATCAGTCGCAATCCACAGCCCGCCGATACCGCACAGCATCATGGCCAGCCCGATGGGCGCGCGCAGGAATATCAGCAACAGCAGGAACGGAAAGGACAGATAGCCCAGCGCAAGATCGCTCATGTACTGCGCTGCCCCGTCAGGCGCATGGCCGCGCAATAAAGCGCGACAATGCTGGCCGCGACGGCTGCCGCCAGGCTTGCCGCATAGGCCCACCAGATGGGAAACTGGATCAGGTAAGTGGTTTCATTGTACCTGATTTTGTCCTGCATCCCGGCGAACAGACGCCATGTGATCAGCAGGATGATCGCGGCCATCACCACGCTCCAGAATGTTGCGAGGGTCCGGTTCACTCGTGGACCCATGCCGGATGTGAAAATATCCACCTGCGCATGCGCACCAGACAGTTGCGTGAGCGGCAGAAAGGCGAAAATGGCAAAGGCCATACCTGCCTCGACCAGTTCAAAATCACCAAGGATGGGCCCGACACCCCGCGCAATTAGCCAGTCACCCGCACCGGCAAGCCAGCCGCCGTGGGCCAGATCGCCCAACTCGCGTCCGGCAACGCTGACACAGACCATGCCCACAAGAAGGCACAGTACCACACCGCCCAAAAGCGCCCTGGTCTGTGCCAGCACGTGAATGGCGCGGTCCAGCATGGTCTGGCCTTACTGATCGCCCAGGTTCTCGGCAATCAGCGCCTGCGCACGCGCGTAAAGGCCAGTGCCATCAATCCCTGCCGCATCAGCCTCTGCCACCCAATTGTCGATCGTGGGCTGGCTGGCAGATTGCCAAGACGCGACCTGATCTTCATCGAGCGTGATGATGGTGTTGCCCCGCTCTGCCGCCAGCGCGCGGCCGGGCGCGTCGTATTCCTGCATGGTGCGACCGGCAAAGGCCGAAAACTCCAGCCCTGAGTTGGCGTCGATCACCGCCTTCAGGTCATCAGGCAGGCCGTCATAGGCGGCCGGGTTCATCGCCATAATGAACGCGGTGGTGTAAAGCGCGTTGCCCGGAAACTCCGTATG
>JAHDGO010000262.1 GCA_020627605.1 Yoonia sp. | reverse complement strand
GAACAACTGTGACAATAACAAAGATCAGCGACCCAGACCTGCGCGCCGCCTATGGCGCCTTTCCGCAATCGCAACGTGCAATGGCGCTGGGCTTGCGTGATCTGGTCTTGGCGGTGGCCACCGAAACGCCAGAAGCCGGCAAAGTGGTCGAGGCACTGAAATGGGGACAGCCATCCTTTCTGACACCGGAGACGAAGTCAGGCACGACCCTGCGGATCGGCATGACAAAGGCGGGGGAGGTGGGCCTTTTCGCCCATTGCGCCACGACCGTAATCAGCGACTACGCCGCGACGTTTCCGGATGCGGACCGCATTGCTGGCAACCGTGGTGTGCTGTTTGCCAGCCAAGCAGAGATTGTACCGGACCGCCTGCGCCTGCTGATCCGGCATGGGCTGACCTATCATCTATAGCGCTACTTCCGCCGCCGCTTGACCTTGCGCGCGACCTTGGCGGCTTTCTTCTTTGCGGATCCCGCCTTGCGTCGTGGCGGCTTGCCGCGTCCGCGCGACGGGCCGCGTGGCATCAGGCGCTCGTCCAGCTTGATCAGTTCAACGATCAGGCCGCCGGTGACTGGCGCGGCCTCTGCCAGCCGCACGGTCACCCGTTGGCCCAGCCCGATCACCGTGCCGGTGTCGGCCCCCATCAGCGTTTGCGTATCGGCGTCGTAGTGAAAATACTCTGCCCCCAGCGTGCGCATCGGGATCATGCCGTCAGCACCGGTTTCATCGAGTTTCACAAACACCCCGAATTTCGCGATCCCGCTGATCCGCCCGGTCAGTTCCGCGCCGATGCGGTCCGACAGGAAAGCGGCCAGATAGCGGTCGGTCGTGTCGCGTTCCGCGGCCATGGACCGGCGTTCTGTATCACTGATCAGCTTGGCCGTTTCCGTCAGGTGCTCAACGTCCCAAGGGCTGAGCCCATCATCGCCCCAGCCGTGCGCGGCGATCAGCGCGCGGTGCACGATCAGGTCGGCGTATCGGCGAATGGGCGAGGTGAAATGCGCATAGGCGCGCAGGGCGAGGCCGAAATGGCCAAAGTTTTCGGGGAAATAGTAGGCCTGCGTCATGGACCGCAGCGTCGCCATATTGATCAGCTCATCGTTTTCGGTGCCTGCCGCCCCGGTTAAAAGCCGGTTCAGATGCGCGGTTTTCAGCACCTGCCCTTTGGCCAGCGTCAGACCAGAGGCCTGTGCCACCTCGCGCAGCGCATCCAGCTTTTCCGGGCTCGGTTCCTCATGCACACGGAACAGCAGCGGCGATTTCTTGGCAATCAGTGTCTCGGCGGCGGCGACATTGGCCAGCACCATGAATTCCTCGATCAGCCGGTGCGCATCCAGCCGGTCCTTGTAATTCACGGATGTCACCTTGCCGGTCTCATCCAGCACAATCTGCCGTTCCGGCAGGTCCAGTTCCAGCGGCTGGCGCTGCGCACGGGCCTTCATCAGCGCGGCGAAGGCTGCGTAAAGCGGTGTGATGATATCATCCATCAGGGGGGCGACCTTGTCGCACACATTGCCGTCAACGGCGGCCTGCACCTCTTCATAGTTCAGCGAGGCCACGGATTTCATCAGCCCGCGATGAAACTGGTGGTCGATCTTGTTGCCAGCGGCATCAATGCGCATGGCGACGGCGATGCAGGCCCGTTCGACCCCCTCGTGCAGGGAACACAGATCACCTGAAAGGCGGTCCGGCAGCATCGGTACAACCCGGTCCGGAAAATAGGTGGAGTTGCCGCGCTTGCGCGCCTCGCGATCAAGCGCCGATCCGGGGGTCACGTAATGGGCGACATCGGCAATTGCGACCCAGATGATGAAACCATCCTTGTTCTTTGGGTCTGTGTCAGCCTCGACATAACAGGCATCGTCGTGATCGCGCGCGTCCCACGGGTCGATGGTGACAAGTGGCAGATCACGCAGGTCGCGGCGCTTGCCAAGGCCTGCGGGTGTGGCCACGTCAGCCTCTGCCACCACCTCATCGGGGAAGTGGTCGGGGATGCCATGCTGATGGATCGCGATGAGGGAGACCGCGCGCGGCTCGGTCGGGTCACCCAGCCTGGCAACGATCCGGGCCTTGGGCAGGCCCATGCGGCCTTTTGGCCCGGCCTGTTCGGCCTCTACCAACTCGCCATCCTTGGCCCCGCCTGTGGCACCGGCGGCAACGGTCCATTGCTTGTCAGCCCCTTTGTCCAGCGGCAGGATGCGCCCGCCTTCGGACCCGGCACGAAACACGCCCAGAATGCGCAAGGGGTTGGTCCCGATGCGGCGGATCATGCGGGCGGTGTGGCTATGGTCTTCTGTCTTGTCCACGGTCAGGCGACCAAGGATGCGGTCACCGGGGCCAAGTGCAGGATCACTGGAACGGAGCATCATCAGGATACGCGGCTCTGCCCCCTCGCCTTTCCACTCCAGCGGGCGGGCGAAAAGATCGCCGTCACTGTCGGTGCCGACAACCTCCAGCACAGAGACAGGCGGCAAATCTTCGGCATCGCGGTAGCTGCTGCGCCGCTTGGTCAGCTTGCCCTCATCCTCCAGCTCTTTCAGCAGGCGTTTGAGGTCGATGCGCGCAGCCCCCTTGATGCCGAAGGCCTTGGCGATATCGCGTTTCGCGGTCTTGGTGGGGTTCTCAGAAATCCAAGACAGGATTTCTGATTTGGACGGAATGCGTGTCATGGCGCAGCCCTAGCACGGGCGGCGGCAAGCGTCATCTCTATTGCGGCAGATTAGAACAGATCGTTGCGCGGGCATGGCGAGGTGTCGCCGCGTGCCCATGCCTGGATAGCGCGGGTGAAGACCCCGTCACCGATGGGCGTATAGGTCGTAACCTGCGCACCCGATCCGGTCGAAGTGACGTCAGCCACCAGACGCGGATACCAGCCGGGATCGCCCACGTTCTGCGGGCTCATGTGTTCGATGACAAGGCTATTGCCCTCTCGCCTGGTCCGGTAGTTATCTTGAAAGACCGCATTCATCGTCATGCTGACCATCTGCGTGCGCGATCCAAAGTTGAGGCAGGATTGTGCGCGACTGGTTATTGTCGACAACACCGCAGAAACAGACCGGTTGACCGCAATAGTTTCGCTGCGGACACCGGGATAGCCGCGCAATTCGTCAGTTGTCTGTGGAAATGACAAACACCCAGCAAGGGCGGTGCAGGTGGCAAGGCAGGCAATAATTCGGCGCATGAGGCAACTTCCAAATCAATTCATGTGGCGTGTACCTATGCACCTTTGAAGGCTCAAATTTGACGAAATTGGTGCCTTTCCTAGAAATCCTTCAGGCGAAATACTCGGCCAGAATGCGACGATAGATCGCCTTCAACTGATGCACCTGATCCACGGCAACGCGTTCGTCCACCTGATGCATGGTCTTGCCGACCAGTCCAAACTCCACCACCGGGCAGTGGTTCTTGACAAAGCGCGCGTCAGAGGTACCGCCAGAGGTGGAAAGGTCTGGTTTGCGCCCGGTCTCGGCCTCCACCGCCTTTGCCACCAGATCAGACAGATCGCCCGGCGGCGTCAGAAAGCTTTCGCCCGATATCTTCACCTGCATCGCGATCCTGACGCCAAACGCGGCGGCGACCTTGTCCGCCGCGTCCTGCATCCATGCGGTCAGGCTGGCACCGGAATGTTCATCGTTGAAACGGATATTAACGGTGGCCTTCGACTGCGCAGGGATCACATTTGTTGCCGGGTTACCGGTGTCGATGGTCAGCACCTGCAAGGACGAAGGGTCAAAATGGTCGGTCCCTTCGTCCAGCACATGGCCCGACAGCACATTCATCAGCCGCACCATGGCTGGCATCGGGTTTTTCGCACGGTGCGGATAGGCGGCGTGGCCCTGCACGCCGGTCACGGTG
>JAHDGO010000261.1 GCA_020627605.1 Yoonia sp. | reverse complement strand
CGCCTTGCACCGGCGCTGACGCGGCAGACTGGCGACGGGCGGCGCAATCTGACACAGGTCGCGCGTGGTTTGCGCACGGACGTCTTGCAGACCCGCCTGACACGCGTGTCCGAGCGGTTGGACGTTGTCTTGCGCCGCCTGTCTGACAAGGCCAGCCAGCAGCAGGCTGATCGGCTGGCACGGTTGCACGCGCTCGACCGCCTGCGCGAGACGCTGGGCTATGTCGAAACGCTCAAACGTGGGTATGCGGTGGTGCGGGGCGATGGTGCTGTGGTGACTGGCAAAGCCGCCGCCGAAAAGGCAAAATCACTCGAGATTGAGTTTGCAGATGGCCGTCTGCCGCTTGATCAGGATCCGCAAAGCACACTGTTCTAGGACGACAGATCGTTGCAGATCAGTGGATCGTCCCGGCCCGGAATCTCATAAATCACGGTGGTGTTGGGGCGGGTGGTGAATTCGGCCCGCATGCCAGCCGGGTCATCAAAGATCGCCCAGCATTTATGTTCAGGGTCGTTGTCATAGCGAAAGCATATATCGCCCTTGCTTTCAAACCAGACACCGTATTGGCAAATGCCATCAAAGGTGGACCACATCACGCGACGGCCCGGCAGGTAGCGTTCAACACCAAACTCGGGTTCCAGATCTGTGCGAAAGGTGATTGTGCGACCTTCGACGTAATCCTCAAACGCCTGTGCGTCCATGCGGTCCTGCGCATGCGCGGTACCGGCCAGTAAGACGAAAATCAAAAGACTACGCATTTTCCCACCTTTTCAACCGCGGATGCATCACACGACGCCAAAGGGGCGGGATCAGCGCGATACTGGCCATCAAAGGCAGCGGCCGTGGCAACATCGGCGCATCATCCGGGATGCCAAGCGCCGGATAGGGACGGGCAGGTTGGGCGTGGTGGTCTGAATGGCGCGTGGCATTCAGCATCATCGCAGATGAAAACCAATGCGGGCTGTTCCAGCTGTGGCGTGTGCCGACAGGTTCTGGCTTGCCGTCATCCCGCACGCTGCGCATCAGCCCGTAATGTTGCACATAATCCGACATCAGCAACTGCATCTGGGCGTGGGTGCATAAGGCCACATACGTCAGCGCAGCACCCCAGCCGCCAAGCCAAGTTGCGGCCAGAATGAAGCCAAGCCCGCCGACGACATAGGCAACATAGGGATTGTGCCTTGCCGGGCGGTTGCCCTTTTTCAGGCGTGCAGCCTCTGCCAGATATCCCGCCCGAAACGACCCACCCCAGGCCCGCAGGATGTAGCGATAGAGGCTTTCACCCTTGCGGGACGTGTTGGGGTCGCGCGCGGTTGCGACATGGGTGTGATGCACCAGCAGATGGGCAGAGGTGTGATGCCCGAAAAGCAGCGAAATATAGACCCACATGCCGAGCCGGTGCAGCGTGCGGCTGCCCCGGTGGATCAGCTCATGCGCGTTGGCGTTGCTGATTTGCCCGAACCAGAAACCGGCAGCGATGAAAAGCCCTGCCTTTTCCAGCGGCGACAGATGGTCTTGGGTGATGGCCCAGACGACTGTGGGCAACACCAAGAAATGCGCCCCCGCGACCAATACGCAGACAACCGTCGCCGCCCTTGCATCCCCTCGTGACGGGGTTGCGGTGATCAGCCGGTCCAGCAGGCTGACCACAATGGTCAGCATCACAAGCGCAAGAACCACCCAGACGCCGCCCATGATTGCAGCCGCGCCCAGCAGTGCGGCAGGCGTCAGTGTCGCCAAGAAAAACTGTGCTGATCGTAGGTCCATGTTTCGGATCGTTAGCACAGGTTTCCCCGGTGGTCAGCGGAAATTGCAGGGCTGCGCGGTTTGGCCACTTTTGGTGTCGCTTTTGCGTGGTTTGGTCGCGGCGCGCCCGCTATCTTGGCCACGACCAGAGGGGAACGACGATGGCATTGGACAACCGCGAAGGTGTTTGGAAATCCGGCAAAGGCAAGGGCCGTCATACGCCCAAAGGCCGGCAGGTTGATGATGCTGCATGGGACGCCGTCCGCACGCTTTTGGGTGATCGCCCGCGGCGGCGTGATCTGCTGATCGAATTTCTGCACCTCATTCAGGATGCGCATGGCTGCCTGTCTGCCGCGCATCTGCGCGCGCTGGCCGAGGAAATGCGGCTGAGTCAGGCCGAAGTTTACGAGGTCGCGACCTTCTACGCCCATTTCGATATCGTCAAAGAGGGGGAGCAGACACCACCGGCCCTGACCATCCGCGTCTGCGACAGCCTGTCCTGCGAACTGGCGGGCGCGCAAGAGCTAAAGTCAGCGTTGGAAGGCGGTCTTGATCCGGCGCAGGTGCGTGTTTTGCGTGCCCCCTGCATGGGTCGCTGCGACACCGCCCCGGTGCTGGAACTGGGCCACAACCACATTGACCACGCCACGCCGGAAAAGGTGCAGGCAGCCATCGCCGCCGACGATCCCCATGCACACTTGCCTGACTATCAGGGTTTTGATGTCTATGTTGCCGATGGCGGCTATGCAGAGCTGAAGGTACTGCGGGACGGCGGCGATTGGGAAGCTGTGCAGGACAAGGTGCTGTCCTCCGGCCTGCGCGGTTTGGGTGGCGCGGGTTTCCCGTCCGGCAAGAAATGGGGCTTTGTGCGGGCAAACCCCGGCACGCGATATCTGGCCGTGAATGGTGATGAGGGCGAGCCGGGGACATTCAAGGACCGCTATTACCTTGAACGCACGCCGCATCTGTTTCTTGAAGGCATGCTGATTGCCGCCTGGGCGGTCGAGGCAGAGACCTGTTTCATCTACATGCGGGATGAATATCCGGCAGTGCTTGAAATTTTGCAGCGCGAAATCAAGGCGTTGGAAGATGCTGGCGTTGTTGAGAGTGGCTATATTGATCTGCGGCGCGGCGCTGGCGCCTACATCTGCGGTGAAGAGTCCGCCATGATCGAAAGCATCGAAGGCAAGCGTGGCATCCCGCGTCACCGTCCGCCGTTTGTGGCACAGGTCGGCATTTTTGACCGGCCCACATTGGTGCACAACGTCGAAACGCTGCTGTGGGTCGCGCGGGTCTGCCGCGAAGGGCCAGAGGTGCTCTGCAGCACAGAAAAGAACGGGCGCACCGGACTGCGGTCGTACTCCGTCTCTGGTCGTGTGGCGAAACCGGGTGTTTACCTGCTGCCAGCGGGATCAACCATCATGGATATCATTGCGGCCGCAGGTGGGATGGCAGATGGCCATGTGTTCAAGGCCTATCAACCCGGCGGGCCATCCTCTGGCCTGTTGCCTGCGTCAATCAATGACGTGCCTCTGGATTTCGACACGTTGCAACCGCTTGGCACCTTTATCGGTTCTGCGGCTGTGGTGGTCCTGTCTGATCAGGATAAGGCACGCGATGCGGCGCTGAACATGCTGCGGTTCTTTGAGGATGAAAGCTGTGGCCAGTGTACGCCTTGCCGGGTGGGCTGCGAAAAGGCGGTCAAACTGATGCAGGCCGAAACTTGGGACCAGCCGTTGCTGGAGGATCTGTGCACAGCCATGGCCGATGCCTCGATCTGCGGATTGGGGCAGGCCGCACCAAACCCGATCAGGTTGGTGATGCAGCACTTCAAGGATGAGGTCTAAGCCGCAATAACCTTTCCAATCCTGCTGATCATGATTAGGTGGTTGGCAAAGCTGATTGTGGTTGTTGCGATGTCATTCTTCAAAAAACTCAAAGATCGGATGTTCAAATCCTCGTCCAAGATTGACGAGGGTCTGGATGCCATTGTGCAGGACGGCGGCGAGGAAGAGGAAATTCAGCCCGAGGCACTTGCCCCGGTGGCACCCGCCCCCGACCCTGTTCCAGAGCCAGAGCCAGAGCCAGAGCCAGAGCCAGAGCCAGAGCCAGAGCCAGAG
>JAHDGO010000260.1 GCA_020627605.1 Yoonia sp. | reverse complement strand
GAGATTGAGCCGTTTGACGCCGCCACCAACGCCGCTGCTGCACATGCCGCCGATCTGTCGAAGATCGGCAAACTGATTTCCGTCGCTGGCGGCGGTGATACGGTCGCAGCACTCAACAAGGCCGACGCGGCAGTTGATTTCACCTATATCTCTACGGCAGGTGGTGCGTTTCTGGAATGGATGGAAGGCAAGACATTGCCCGGTGTCGCCGCGCTGGCTGATAGCCCCGGCGACACTGCGCCCACCCCTGCTGGATTGTTGACCGAAAGACGTAGTCAAACAGGTCAAACCGGGATGTTTGCGTTAACATCGCGACCGGTGGCGCTAACATATTTGCAAGCGCGGTAACCGCCGCTTATCCCCTTGGCATATCTTCTTTTTTGTCAAAGGTCCCTGTTATGAAAACCACCCGCATCGTTCAGAAAATCCTGTCCAATTACGAGGGCGAAACACCGGGTGTGAAGGCCAAGCTGGCGGGCATTCTGATGAACGGCAAGCTGGGCGGCACCGGCAAGATGATCATCCTGCCCGTCGATCAGGGGTTTGAACACGGGCCAGCGCGGTCATTCGCCGTCAATGCCCCGGCCTATGACCCGCATTATCACTACCAGCTGGCCATTGACGCCGGACTGAACGCCTATGCCGCCCCTCTTGGCATGCTGGAGGCCGGCGCGGATACATTCGCAGGCCAGATCCCCACGATCCTCAAGGTCAATTCCGCCAACTCGCTGATCCCCAACGCCGCGCCAAAGACTCAGGCGATCACCGCCTCTGTTGATGATGCACTGCGTCTGGGCTGCTCTGCCATCGGGTTCACGGTCTATCCCGGATCATCTGCCGCGCTGAACATGTTCGGTGACATTGCCGAAATGCGCAAAGAGGCCGCAGCCAAGGGCATCGCCACCGTCATCTGGTCCTATCCACGCGGTGAGGCGCTCGACAAAGACGGTGAAACCGCCATCGACATCGCCGCCTACGCCGCCCAGATCGCGGCGCTTCTGGGCGCGCATATCATCAAGATCAAACTCTCGACCGATCATTTGAGCCTGCCAGAGGCCAAGAAAGTCTATGAGGCGACAGACATCGACATTGCCACGCAGGCCGCGCGCGTGCGCCATTGCGTCCAATCCGCCTTTGACGGGCGGCGTCTGATGGTCTTCTCAGGCGGTGCAGCCAAAGGTGAGAACGCGGTCTTTGACGACGCACGCGCCATTCGTGACGGCGGCGGCAACGGGTCAATCATCGGGCGCAACTCTTTCCAGCGCGACCGCGCTGACGCGCTTGAGATGCTCAACAAGCTGATGGATATCTATCGCGGCAAGGCCTAAGCGCCACAATCTGCGCCAGATCGGCCACAGCAGTGGCCCGCAAGATCGCAAGCAGTGCAAATTGCGCCTGCGGTCTTATCCTCTACCGATTGGCTATGGGGGGCAGTAAACTCGACACGCGCAGCATTGGTCTGGACATCGGTCTTGCTTATATCAAGTGGCTGACCGGTGCCGAGAATCTGCATTACGGCTATTGGGACGGGCTGGAGGTGACAGCCGCCAATCTGGGTGCCGCGCAATCTGTCTATACCGACCATCTGTTTTCCCGCCTGCCGGACAGGCCCTGCCGCATTCTGGATATCGGCGGCGGCGCTGGCGAAACCGCACGCAAACTGATCGCCCTGGGCCATCAGGTAGAGATTGTGGTGCCAAGTGCCTTTCTGGCCGAACGCTGCCGCGCCAATGCGCCAGACGCCCGCGTGCATGAGGCAAAGTTCGAGGACGCTGACCTGACCGGCCCCTTTGACGTCTGCCTGTTTTCGGAAAGCTTTCAGTATATCCCGCTGAAAACAGGACTGGCGAAATGCCTGACCTTGCTGGCCCCCGAAGGGCGGATCGTGATCGCGGATTGCTTTCGCAGCGACAGCTTTCAACCTGACAGCATCAATGCCACGGTCGGTGGCGGGCACCCGATCCGGGCGTTTCGCACACACCTGGCCCAACTGGATGTCACTGTCAGCGACGAGGTCGATATCACCGCGGCCGTCGCCCCCTCTATCGACCTTGAACAGGGGCTGTTTCATGTCATCGGCTATGCGATCAGTCGCGTCGACAAGGCCCTCGCCCAGCAACGCCCCCGCCTGCGCCGGTTCATCCATTGGGGTATGCGCCGCCTGCTCAAGCCCCGCAAACGCGCACGGCTGGACCAACGGCTCTACCAGAACACCCGCACGGCAGAGATGTTTGCCGCGAACAATACCTATCTGATGCTGGTTGTCCGGCCGAAGGCATAGGGCATCGTCGCTCGCGTCGACAGGTACCAGATTGGCGATGTACCAAACGCACGCAAAACGATCATCGAAAAACTGGACAAGCGTCTTGCGTGCATGCCTGCAATTCGCGATGCTGGGGCGGAAACATGCAACAAGGCCATTATCTCTATGCAACATCAGTCATTCTTCGCAGTCTGTGCTTTTGCACTCATTTCCGCATGCGGCGGATCATCAACAGGTAACTCTTCCGACAATGGTGAGGTAACACTCGAAGATCTGATCTCGCGTGCGGAGACGATTGGTGAAACGTTTGAAGGTCCCATCGACCTGGATGACGAGACTGATTTCGATTTCACGCCGGTGGCGAATATACCCACTTCCGGTACCGCGGATTACACGGGTTATGCGGTAGTCGTCTATGATGTCGACTCTTTCACCGAGTTGCGTGCACTTGGCTCTGCAACGATGGTGGCCAACTTCGACGATCAGACCATCCGGGGCGGTGCGGATAACTTTTTTGAAATAGATAGCGCTGAGATCACCGAGGGGTCAGACATCACGGGTCAGTCGATTGATGGGTCCTTGACTTTTAATCTGGCGCAAGACGGCGGAGAAAACCTTTATCTTGGCGAACTTTTTGGTGAGATTACTTTCACTGATGGCGATATCGCATTTGTCGATTTGGTAGGCATTGGCGCCTTTGCAGGGAACGATGCCAGTATTTTCGGCATCGATGGCTTTGATCAAGCGCCAGAAGAAGTAGGTATACTGCTTCAGGCTGACTAACCCTGGTAAAAATACGAACAGGTCGCAAGTTTCAGTGCCAAGAACTGACGCTGAACTTTTTCCATCGCGTTTCGGCAACACGCTCTGAACCCCCATCTGTTCGAGCCTTGCATATGTCTTTTCCCATTCCCTGCAATTTAGGGATTCCCTTCGCGAATCAGATATGCGAATCTGCTGTACAGTCACCCGTCAGAGGTGACGGATGAGGCAGAGACATGACCCGACGCAGCCGCCCCCATCTGGGTGCCCTCTTCTATTTCCTTGGCATGATCATGCTGGGTTTCTACTTTACCTTTGCCGCTGTGCAGGGTGACTACGGGCTGTTCAAACGGATCGAGGTACAGGCCGAGGGTGATGTCCTGCAAACAGAGCTGACTGATCTGCGGGCAGAGGTGGCGCGGATGGAGAACCTGACCGTGCGCCTGTCCGACACCTACCTTGACCTTGATCTTCTGGACCAGCAGGCACGCGATGTGCTGGGCATGATCCGCGCGGATGAGATCGTCATCCGCTAAAACATCCACGCATTGCGGCTATGCACCATCCGCCTGACTGGCGGATTGGTTGACCCTCGCCTTCCGTTGCGGCATGCTTTATAAGATAGTTTAATACTAAACTATCTATGCATACGCTGGAGGACTGCCCATGCCGCCCAAAAAGGCCGCCGCGAAACCTAATGTCTCAGCCGAGGAGCTGCTGGGACATTACCGTGAAATGCTGTTGATCAGGCGCTTTGAGGAAAAGGCGGGCCAACTTTACGGCATGGGGCTCATCGGTGGTTTCTGCCACCTCTACATCGGGCAAGAGGCGGTTGTCGTCGGGTTGGAAG
>JAHDGO010000259.1 GCA_020627605.1 Yoonia sp. | reverse complement strand
CGCCAGCGTCAGACCAAAGTAGACCGGCGTCAGCGACAGGGTAAACCTGACCAGCCGTTCGGACGGGTCCGTCTTGGGCCCAAACTGACGAAAGCTGTTGGATGCCCCGCGCCCCGCAGCGGCGGCCGCACGGACCTCAAACCCGCCAAGGTTCATCGGGGCAAATATCGAAATCGCCGTAACCCAGACCAATAGCCCACCCAGCCAGCCCACCAAGGCCCGCCACAGATGCTGTGTTGGCGTCAGACGCCCGGCGTTGTCATAGACGGTTGCACCTGTGGTGGTGAAACTCGACACCATTTCAAACCAGGCATTCAGGAACGTGGTGTTCCCCACGGCGGCATAAAAGGGCACCGCAAACATCAGTGGCAGCGCCGAAAACGCGGCCAACAGACCGATCAGTTGACTGCGCGATACGCTTTTGGGGCTATAGCCCGCCGTGGCCAGCCCGATCAGCAGCGTCAGGACGGAAAACAGGATAAACCCGTAAAAGAAGACCCGCATGGTGACGAAATCTTCCATCACCGCGCCATGTGCGGCCGGCACGATCATCGCGATAGCGCCCAGCCCCATCAGGACGACAAAGAACGGCAGGCGAACAATCCAGCCCATCAGAAAAAGTCGATCGAGACCTGCAACAGGCGTTCCACTTCCGGCACGTCCGATGCCATGGCAAAGATGGCGATCACATCACCTTCTTCGATGCGGGTATCGCCCATCGGGCGCACAACCTTGCCTTCTTTCATAATCGCACCGATCAACGTGCCTTCGGGGAAGGCCACATCTTTGACCTTCTGCCCCGCAATGGGCGAGGTGCCAAGCACCTGCGCCTCGATCACCTCTGCCTCTGCATCACCAACGGAATAGACGCCGCGCACCCGCCCGTGCCGGATATGACGCAGGATCGAACTGACCGTCGTCGCGCGTGGATTGATGTAGGCGTCAATATCCAAGGGCGCCATCAGTGGCACCAGCGTCGGGTCATTGATCAGCGTGATCGCCATGCGGCAGCCCAGCTCTTTCGACCGGACAGAGGTCAGAAGGTTGGTCTTGTCATCATCCGTTACCGCCAGGACGGCATCGGCGGTGCTGATGTTCGCCTCTTCCAACAGCGCGCTGTCGAGCCCGTCGCCATGCAGCACAATCGTGCGGTCAAGCGCATCTGCCGCCCGTTCGGCCACTTCGCGGTCCTTTTCGATCACCTTGACGCGGATGCGTTCTGTGCGCGCTTCCAGCGCCAGCGCGACACCAAGCCCCACGTTGCCGCCACCGACGATCACGATACGCTCTTGTTTTGACTGGGTTTTCCCAAAGATTTCCAGCGTGCGGGTCATGTCCTCTGTATGGGTAAAGAGGTAGCATTCATCGTCCGGGAAAATCTGATCCCCCGCAGATGGGGCAAAAAGCGCCCCGTCGCGGCGGATGCCAACCACCACGGCACGCAGTGTGGAAAAGAGGTCTGTCAGCTGCCGCAGGGGCGTGTTGATGACAGGACAGTCATCTTCAATGTTGATCCCCAAAAGCTGTGCGCGACCTTCCAGAAAGCTTTCGGTGTCGAAAGCCGCCGGTGCCGCCAGACGCTGCAACGCCGCCTCTGCCACTTCCTTTTCGGGCGAAATCACCACGTCGATGGGCAGATGATCACGGCGGTAAAGGTCGGAATAGGCCTGATCGAGGTAGTTCTGCGCGCGCAATCGCGCGATCTTGCGCTGCACGGCAAAGACGGAATGGGCCACCTGACAGGTGACCATATTCACCTCATCCGAATGGGTGGCGGCGATGATCATATCCGCATCGCGTGCCCCTGCCCGGTCCAGCACGTCAGGGTAGCTGGCAAATCCGGATATGCCCTGCACGTCCAGCGTATCGGTCGCGCGGCGCACCAGTTCGGGGTTGTTGTCCACCACCGTGACATCGTTGCTTTCGCCTGACAGATGGCGGGCAATCTGCCAGCCGACCTGGCCTGCGCCGCAAATGATCACCTTCATTCGGCGTCATCCTCCACATAGGCGACACGGCTGCCGGCCTTGCTGGTCGTCACGACCCCCAGTGATTTCAGTTTCCGGTGGAGCGCAGAGCGTTCCATGCCAACAAAGGATGCCGTCCGGCTGATGTTCCCGCCAAAGCGGTTGATCTGGGTCAGCAGATATTCACGCTCAAACAACTCGCGCGCTTCGCGCAATGGCAATGTGGCCAGCCCGCCGGCCAGAACAATCCGGCCTTCCTCGCCGCCGCCCTCGTCGCCGCTGGGCAGTTCACGCGCTGAAATCTCACCTGTGTTTTCGCCAAGAATCAGAACGCGTTCGATCACATTCTTCAACTGCCGCACGTTGCCGGGCCAATGCATTGTCTGCAGCAAGGCACGGGCATCCTCGGCAATTTTGCGCAGCGGCAAACCCTGCACCTTGTTGAAGGTGTCGATGAAATGCTCGGCCAGCACGGGAATATCCTCGCGCCGTTCCTCCAGCGAAGGCACGGCAATCGGCACCACGTTCAGCCTGTGGTAAAGCTCTTCCCGAAAGGAGCCATCGGCGATCGCTGCCGTCAAATCGCGGTTGGTGCTGGAGATCACGCGCAGGTCGACCTGTACCTTTTCGCCGCCACCCACACGCTGGAACCGCTGTTCAACCAAGACCCGCAGGATTTTTGACTGTGTGCCGACTGGCATATCAGCAATTTCATCAAAATAGACGATGCCGCCGTTCGCCTCTTCCAAAAGCCCCGGTTCAACACCCCGCCCGCTGTCTTCGCGGCCGAACAGCACCTCTTCCATCCGCTCAGGCTCAATCGAGGCAGAGTTCACGGTCACAAAGGGCGCGCCGGCCCGGTTGGAATTGGCATGGATGTAACGGGCGGCGATTTCCTTACCCGCACCGGCTGGACCGGTCAGCATGACGCGGCCGTTTGATTTGGTCACCTTGTCCAACTGCGACTTCAGATTGCGGAACGCCGCGCTGTCACCCAGCATTTCTGCGCTGTGGGTCTCACCGCGTTTCAGCTCCACGTTCTCACGCCGCAAACGCGAGGTTTCCATCGCGCGCCGGATCACCACCAACAGCTGATCAATGTTGAACGGCTTTTCGATAAAGTCGTAGGCCCCCTGTTTGATGGCGGCGACTGCAATCTCGATATTGCCGTGGCCGGAAATGATCACGATGGGCACGTCCGGATGGTCGCGTTTGACCGTCTTCAGGATGTCGATGCCATCCATGTTGCTGTCTTTCAGCCAGATATCGAGGATCATCAGCGCTGGCACCTCGGCACTGATCTGGGACATACATTCGTCCGACGTACCGGCCAGACGTGTCGTGTACCCCTCATCAATCAGGATTTCCGAGATCAGCTCTCGAATATCACGCTCGTCATCTGTGATCAGAATATCGCCCATATCATCCTCATGCTGGTATCTTTGTTGACCGGGCCGACGCGGCGGCCACGGGAAGTTGAATAATCGCGCAAGCCCCGGCATGGGACTGCCCGTCAAATACATCGGCATCGGTCAGCGTCAGCGTCCCGCCGTGTTCTTCGATGATCTTTTTCACAATCGGCAGGCCAAGCCCGGTGCCCTTGTCACGGGTCGACACATAAGGCTCGAACAGGCGGCTGCGATCCTCTGGCAGACCAATCCCATTGTCTGAGATCTTGATCTGCACGAATTCCGTCGATACCGCCATGCGCAGCTGAATCTCAGGCCGATAGCCGTCCGACCCGTTCTTTTCGATAAAAGATTCAGTCGCTTCGCCTGCGTTCTTCAACAAGTTGGTCAGCGCCTGACCGATCATGGTTTCATCCATATCGACGAGGATCGACTCATCCGGGATGCTGGCGGCAAAATGCACGTCTGGCTGTCCGGCGATCTGTAGGGACAGGCTGTCATGGACCAACTGCGTGAGATCA
>JAHDGO010000258.1:2496-3900 GCA_020627605.1 Yoonia sp. | reverse complement strand
GTAAGTTTCTGTTCGCTGCTTGCCGTTGTGTTTCAGCACGTTGCTTTAGGTCCCTATTCTCGGCCTGCAGTGCTGCGCTAGACTTCAGATTTGCGCGATTTGGCGCGACATAGTCGGTCGCGGTCGCAAGCGCCTTCGTGGTGAGATCGGCGACGAACGAAACGGTATGGCTGGCAATAAATAAACTTATCATGAACAGCAGTATGAACAGCCGAGAGAAAAGTATCCGCAGGCCGAGCCGGAAGACCTTGAATGGAAAAAAAAGAATGGTTTTGATCAACTTGTTAATCCTCGACATCCGGAGAAAACGTGGGCCGAGGGTCACGCCTGGTATCTCACTTCACGATGGTTTCAGCCCCGGCCTACACCTCCTCCAGATACGCCACCAGAATATCCAGTGCCGCCTGCAGGTCATCCTTTGCGATCATCTCGGTCACTGTGTGGATATACCGCGTGCCCACGGTGATCCCCACCGCCCGCGCCCCCGCGGCGGCCTGTTGTGCGGCGGCGCCGTCCTGCCCGCCGGCGGCGAGCATCGTGCGCTGGTAGGGGATCTTTTTCTTGATCGCCAGCGCCTCGACCTCTGCCACCAGCGCCTTGTCAGCGATGAAGGACGAGTCGCGCACATGCAGGCCGAAGCCTGCGCCTTGCTGGGTTGTGGCGTCCTTTTCGGGGATGCCGGGCGTGTCGCAGGACAGCGTCACGTCGATGCCCAGCCCGATGTCGGGTTTGATGGCGTAGGACGCCGTGCGCGCGCCGCGCAGGCCGACCTCTTCCTGACAGGTGAACGCCACGTGGATTTCCGCGCCGCGCCCTTTTTTCTGGCCCAGCTTGCGGATCGCCTCGATCCCCAGCCAGCAGGCGATGCGGTTGTCGAGCGCCTTGGAGACGAATTTGTCGCCGATCTCGATAAAGGGTTCATCCATCACGACAAAATCGCCAACCTTGACGACGTCGTGCGCCTTCTCGCCCATGCCGAGATCGACGAAGAACTCCGTCGGCGGCGGCACCTTCTTGCGGTCCTCTGGCGATGAGATGTGGATCGGCTTGCCGCCGGGGTTCATCACCCCTTTGAAGTCGCCCTCATCAGTGCAGACCAGCACGCGGCGGGAAAACAGGTTGCGCGGGTCAAAGCCGCCGACGGGTTGGAGGTAGAGAAACCCCTTCTTGTCGATGTGGCTGACCAGAAACCCGATCTCATCCATGTGGCACAGCAGCATGACCTTCTGCGCGCCGTCGGTCTTGGCGTCGCGACGGCAGAGCAGCGACCCCATAGGATCAGTCTGGACATCATCAAACATGCCCTTGATCTCGGCCATGATCAGGTCACGCACACGGTGTTCGTGACCGGGCACGCCGGGGGTTTCACACAAGGATTTGAGAAGGTCGGTGTTCATGCGCGGG
>JAHDGO010000258.1:0-2486 GCA_020627605.1 Yoonia sp. | reverse complement strand
AGAGTGGGCCGGGCCCGCAGCGAAAGCAATTATCCACATGAATCTTTTTCAGCCGGGCGTTTTCCACAAGAAATTGCTTTACAGCTGCGCCTGCTTCGGGCCACGATATGTAGTAGGGGACGTCAGTGATCAACACCGCCCCTAGAGCAGGCACCTAGCGCTTGGGCACTGCCATGACCCTTGCGCCAACAAAGTGAGGCCGAGCATATGGCATTGTCCGAGCAGTACCTTGAGGCTGATGATCTTCACCCGATTGATCTGGTGGAACACATCGCAGAACACCACGCGTGGGAGTTTGACCGCATCCATGATGACCAGATCGCCATGGCGGTCGAAGGCCAGTGGCGTACCTATGCCATCACGCTGGCCTGGTCGGCCTATGACCAGACCCTGCGCCTGATCTGCACCTACGAGATGGAGCCGCCAGCAGACCGGATGCCCGCCATTTATGAGACGCTGAACACGATCAACGACCGGTGCTGGGCGGGGGCCTTTACGTGGTGGGACGAACAAAAGCTGATGGTCTACCGCTACGGTCTGATGCTGACCGGTGATCAGGTCGCAGGCCCGGACCAGATTGACACAATGATCGGCGCGGCCGTGGCGGCTTGCGAGCAATATTATCCTGCCATTCAGATGGTCACATGGGCCGACCGCACCCCGGAAGAGGCGGTGCAGGTTGCCATCGGCGGGGCTTACGGGCGGGCCTAGGTTGCTTTCACAATAGCGGTGGCGAGGGGCGTTTGCCGGGGCGCCGCCGTCTGTCTTGCAGCCGGACTGACCAAAGGCTTGTTGTTTTTCTGATGCCGCATGATCAGGCGTCGTTGACGCGGTGCTGGCGGGACAAGGCGGGCCATCTGGCTGCTGCGCAACGTCCCGGTGAAGTCTGAAAAATCGATCACATCCACAGTGTCGTGCTGTGACAGCCAGTAGGTGCCGACAAACAGGCTTTCAGCCGGGGTGCCGTTGGCGATGATGACGGCATGTTCATCAAGTAGCAGATGCCAGTAGGTGATGGGTGACTTGGGCATCACAACATCAACACCGTCGAGTGCGGTCAGTTGATGGGCGGCGACAAAGACCTCTGCCCGGTCAAACATGCGTTGCACGATGCTGGAGCGGACAACGAACCTGTGTTGCCGCGACACCCAGAGGTCGCGCGTCGGCAACCCATCACCAAGGGCGCCCTGCCTGATCCTGACCGGACGCAGATTGGGATGGGCCAACATCTCTTCCACTGGGACGATCCGTTTGAAGGCCTGACGCAAAGGCAGGTAACGCCCATCCGCCGTCGCCAGCACGTCCCGCGGGCTCAGGTTCTCGACAGCGGTTACGCTGCCATCCAGCGTCTCTATCAGCGTTCCGTCGCAATAGCAGATGACCGATGTCGTGGGATCAGGGGTTGTGACGATACTGTTGCCCGCCGGATCGAACTGGACAGAGTTGTTGATATTTGCATTGCTCGTCGCGACTGGCGTCGCACCTGCTGCAGCCCCTTCTGTGAACGTGCCACTGTTTGATCCTGCCCCGAAATCATATGCATCCAGCACCGTTCCGGTGCTGACATCGGTCAGCGCGGCAGCTTCGGCATTGCGGTTTGTCGTATTGCGCGAGATGCTGACAGGGATGACGAAAAGCGTCGCATCGGGGTTATCGGGATGTGTCAGCACTTGCAGGTCCAGCCCGCCGACACCCGACGGCGACGAACCGGGATTGCCGCCGACAGCATCAATCACATCCTGCATCGAAAATTCGCCGCTGGCGAAAAAACTGGACGTATTCGCGCGCAGGGTACCGTCCGCGTCATAAAGGCTGAGGACAAAATCAGCGGGGTCTTCGCCGGGCAAAAGCGTGACCTCGATAAACTCGTCACCCGCCCCTTCACCGTTGCCGCCGTATTTGATTTCTGAGATAAACGCCATTTTTGAAAAAAGCCTTTGTCACAAACAGTGCAGGACCGTCCGCATGACCAATAGTACGCGTCATAATTGCATGATTTAGACAATCGTACAATTTTCTTGGTGGCTGTCCAGAACTGACTGCCCGAAGCGTGCAAGACGCCCATCTGGCGATGCTTTTTGAGGCAATTGACCGGTTTCTTCCGCCCGAGACTTTGACTACCTTCGCGGGAGCAATGCATGAGGTGCCGATGTGGATATGAATGATGTGGCCGCGCGTGGGCTGGTGCTGCTTGGGTGCGGCAAGATGGGGTCTGCCATGCTGGCAGGCTGGCTGCGGACGGGATTGCCGCCACAATCTGTGTACGTCATTGACCCGCATCCGTCGGATTGGCTGAAGGCGCAGGGTGTCAACGTCGGTGGCGCGTTGCCGGAGGCACCGGCCATCGTGATTATTGCCGTCAAACCGCAGATGATGGGCGATGCCCTGCCGCAAATTCAGGCCTTTGGCGAGGGGCAGACACTTGTGATCTCCATCGCTGCGGGAACGACGATTGCGGCCTTTGAGGATATTCTGGGGGCAAGGAC
>JAHDGO010000257.1 GCA_020627605.1 Yoonia sp. | reverse complement strand
CACAGGCATCGACATCGTCCGCGCGCAAATTCTGATCGCCGAAGGCAAATCATTGGTCGAGGCGACAGGCTGTGCCAGCCAGTATGACGTCATACTCGACGGTCATGCACTGCAATGCAGGGTCACGACAGAGGACCCGCAAAACAACTTCATCCCTGATTACGGGCGCATCCAGATGTATCGCTCTGCCACGGGGCCGGGCATCCGGCTTGACGGTGGCACGGCTTATTCAGGCGCGGTGATCACACGCTACTACGACAGCCTGCTGACCAAGGTCACCGCCCGCGCGCCCACGCCAGAAATGGCCATTGCGCGGATGGACCGCGCCCTGCGCGAGTTTCGTATTCGCGGCGTGTCAACCAACATCGCCTTTGTCGAAAACCTGTTGAAGCATCCAACATTCCTCAACAACGAATACCACACGAAATTCATTGATGAGACGCCGGACCTTTTCAACTTCTCCAGGCGGCGTGACCGGGCGACGAAGATCCTGACCTATATCGCGGATATCACCGTCAACGGGCACCCTGAGACAGCCGGGCGTCCGCGCCCTGCGGCAGATGTGAAACCACCGCGCCCACCGGTGAAACCGACCACAGATGTGACCCCAGGCACGCGGAACATCCTTGATGATTTCGGGCCAGAGGCCGTGGCCGACTGGATGCGCGACCAGAAACAGCTGCTGATCACCGACACCACCATGCGCGACGGGCACCAGTCACTGCTGGCCACCCGGATGCGGTCCATCGACATGATCGGCGCGGCCCCTGCCTATGCCAAGAACATGCATGGGCTTTTCAGTGTCGAATGCTGGGGCGGCGCGACCTTTGATGTCGCCTACCGCTTCCTGCAGGAATGCCCCTGGCAACGTCTGCGTGACATTCGCAAGGCGATGCCAAACATCATGACACAGATGCTGCTGCGCGCCTCTAACGGTGTGGGGTATACGAACTACCCCGACAACGTCGTGCAAAGCTTTGTCGCACAGGCGGCAGAGTCCGGCGTTGATGTCTTCCGCGTGTTCGACAGCCTGAACTGGACGGAAAACATGCGCGTCGCCATGGACGCGGTGATCAAGGCGAACAAGGTCTGCGAAGGCACGATCTGCTACACCGGCGATCTGATGGACCCCGACCGGTCCAAATACGACCTGAAATACTATGTCAAAATGGCCAAAGAGCTGGAGGCCGCAGGCGCCCATGTTCTGGGCCTGAAAGACATGGCCGGGCTGATGAAACCCGCCGCCGCGACGGCGCTGGTCAAAGCCCTGAAAGAAGAAACCAATCTGCCGGTACATTTCCACACGCATGACACCTCTGGTGCGGCCATCGCGACCGTTTTGGCCGCCGCTGATGCCGGGGTCGATTGTGTCGACGGGGCGATGGATGCGCTGTCAGGCAACACCTCGCAGCCGACACTTGGCTCGATTGTCGAATCCCTGCGCGGCAACCCGCGCGACACCGGGCTGGATATCCGCGCCATCCGCGAAATCAGCAATTATTTTGAGCAGGTGCGCGCGCATTATGCCGCCTTCGAATCCGGTCTGCAGGCGCCCGCGTCAGAGGTCTATCTGCACGAAATGCCAGGCGGGCAGTTTACCAACCTCAAGGCGCAGGCGCGCAGCCTCGGGCTGGAGGAACGCTGGCACGAGGTCGCGCAGACCTATGCGGATGTGAACCAGATGTTCGGCGATATCGTGAAGGTGACACCATCGTCAAAAGTGGTCGGCGACATGGCCCTGATGATGGTCAGCCAGAACCTGACCCGGTCCGAGGTCGAAGACCCCGAGGTCGATGTCGTCTTCCCCGACAGTGTGATCGAGATGATGCGCGGCGATCTGGGCCAACCGCCCGGTGGCTGGCCAAAGGCGATCCAGAAAAAGATCCTCAAAGGTGAAAAACCCACAACAGACCGGCCCGGCAAACACCTGAAGCCTGTCGATCTGGAGGCAACGCGCGCTGATCTGTCGGCGCAACTGGATGGCAAGACTGTTGATGACGAAGACCTCAACGGCTATCTGATGTATCCCAAGGTTTTCCTTGATTACATGGGTCGCCACAGGGTCTACGGACCTGTCCGTACCCTGCCCACGCGCACGTTCTTCTACGGCATGAAACCGGGGGAAGAGATCGTGGCCGAAATCGACCCCGGCAAGACCCTTGAAATCCGGCTGCAGGCCGTCGCCGACATGAACGAGGATGGCGAGGTCAAAGTCTTCTTTGAACTCAACGGCCAGCCCCGCACCATCCGCGTGCTGAACCGGCTTGCCGCCGCCGAGAAGATTTCGCGCCCCAAGGCCGAGGCCGGCAATGCCAACCACATCGGCGCGCCAATGCCTGGCGTCGTGGCAACAGTCGCGGCACAGGCAGGCAAAGAAGTGAAAGAGGGTGATCTGCTGCTGACCATCGAAGCAATGAAGATGGAAACCGGCATTCATGCGGAACGTGATGGGGTCATCAAGGCCGTCCATGTGCAGGCAGGCGGTCAGATCGACGCCAAGGACCTGCTGGTCGAACTGGAATGACACTGACAGTCACGCCGATCTACGCCATCCTGCTGACCGCGCTGTTTCTGGTGCTGTCATGGCGGGTGATCGCGGAACGGCGTGGCAATCGCTTTGCCTACGGCAATAATGAAAGCCCTCGGATCGAGGCCAAGATCAGGGCGCAGGGCAATTGGGCGGAATATGTACCCATTGCCCTGTTGCTGCTCTTGATGGCCGAATTGCAGGGCGTGGGGCCCTTCTGGCTCCATATCAACGGGCTGATCCTGCTGGTGGGCCGGCTGCTGCACGGCTACGGCATGTCATTCCGGCCTAAACAGTTTGTCTTTCGGCAATCCGGTATGCTCTTGACGCTGATCGCAATCCCCTTGTCGCTCTTGCTGAACTTTCTGGCGTTGTTTTAGCCCTTTGATCGGCGCAAGATTTGCCGATCAAGACGGCAAGCAAAGGCGACACGATGCAGAAACTACTGGTGCTGTCCGATCTGCATATTTGCGGTTCGGGTCGAAAGATCATCGGGCTGGACCCGGCTGATCGTCTGCAGATGGTGCTGAACGCCGCAGTGTCCGCTCACCCCGATGCGCAGGCCATTGTCCTCTTGGGTGATCTGACACATCACGGTGAACCTGCCGAATACGCTGTTCTTGCAGATATACTAAGAGAGGTGACAATCCCTGTCATCTTGATGCTCGGCAACCATGACCACAGAGAGACCTTTGTCGCAAAATTCCCTGATGCGGCCCGGTCTGCCAGCGGGCACGTGCAGCAGGTGCACGACCTTGCACACCACCGGATCATCACGCTCGACACGCTGGACGGGCCGCCCTACCGCGACGGCCATCATGCAGGGCTGTTGTGTGCGGACAGATTGCGCTTTCTTGACGAGGCGCTGCGCACGCGGGGCGACCGCAAGGCGGTGATCTTTATGCATCATCCGCCATTCACAACCGGCGTGCCCGGGATGGACGCGATCAATCTGTCCAATGGCGCTGCTGTGCTGGACCTGCTGGCGCGGCACGGCAACCTGCATCTGATCTGCGGGCATCTTCATCTGACGATCGCAGGCCAAACCAACGGTGTACCGTGGAGCGTGCTGAAAAGCCCCTGCCATCAAGGCATCGTCGATCTGGAAAGCACAAACGCGCATCTTTCGACCGATGAGGCAGGCAGCTACGGCCTGATCCTGCTGCCCGTTGGCGGCGTCATCCTGCACAGCATTGATGTCGGCACCGGCGCACAGCAGTTTGGCGGCTATCAGAGTTAACGGCCTCTTGGATCCACCAGCCCGAGAAAATCCGTCGCGTAAGCTATTTTTGGCCTTGCAGAACGGCCCAAGTATTTATAGATCACGCCTCACGAAACGGAGTGCGGGCGTAGCTCAGGGGTAGAGCATAACCTTGCCAAGGTTAGGGTCGTGAGTTC
>JAHDGO010000256.1 GCA_020627605.1 Yoonia sp. | reverse complement strand
GAAACACCAGCAGAACGGTTCAACGCATGTGTTGCAGCGATCCGTTGAAAGCACACCCGCATACCAGACGTTTGACAGACCTGATCTGCGACAGACAATCCTGCCTTAAAATCCAGCGGCGAACCGTGGGGTGACGATAGCACCTTATCTGCGCGGCACTTTATCCCGCCACACATCGCGATCACACAAGAACAGATGTGCAGGCGACTTTATCGACGGACCGCTGGGACAGCCCGACCATGGCATTGCGGCTGCGCCTTTTGCCGGGCCGGTCAGCAACTCGATTGAAGGGCTGGCACGACCGCTTATGCCGCCATTGCGCACCCACATTAAGAAGCCGGCGCATCGCTGCACCGGCCCTCATTGCGAAATTCACTGTTTCAGCGCTGCCCTGCTCTGGCCCTATTGGGCCACCGACTCAGGCGCGTTCGACGTATTCCATGGTTTCCGTGCTCACCACGATCGCCTCATCCTGACCAACAAAGGGCGGGATCATCACACGAACGCCATTATCGAGGATGGCAGGCTTAAAGCTGTTGGCCGCTGTCTGACCTTTCACCACCGGCTCTGTCTCGGCCACGGTGCAGGTGACTCGCTGTGGCAAAGTCACATTCAGCGCCTCTTCCTCGTAGTACTCAATCTGGACCACCATGCCGTCCTGCAGAAACGGGCGACGGTCGCCCAGGATGTCCGCAGGCAGCGCCACCTGATCAAATGTCTGGCTGTCCATAAAGGTCAGCATATCGTCCGCTTCGAACAGGAATTGCTGGTCTTTCTGCTCCAACCGCACCCGCTCAACCTTGTCGGCGGACCGGAAGCGTTCGTTCAGTTTGCGCCCGTCGCGCAGGTTCTTCAACTCCACCTGCGCAAAGGCCCCGCCCTTGCCAGGCTTGACGTGATCGACTTTCACTGCGGCCCAAAGGCCACCATCATGTTCCAGCACATTGCCGGGGCGAATTTCATTTCCGTTGATTTTGGGCATGGGTCACTTTTTGTCAGAATTATGGCATTCTGTTGAACAGATCGTGTCAGGGGCTATATATCGCCTATGAAAACCGCGCAAGACGGCTAAATATGGCCTTAGCCATGCAGTTTCTGCATATGAGGCATTCCAAAAGAGGTTGCCCGAATCGAAGTTAATCGGGCATATTCGGCCAACGCGTGAAGCACAAGAACAAAACCAAAGGTATGATATGCGAGATTTCGTAGACGGAACAGCTTTTAACAACGAGCAAGGCAACCGCGCCCGGAAGTTGTTTGCAGCGGTTGTTCTGGCAGCGCTCGATGATGCAATCGCTGATGACAAAAAATATGGCAACGGGCCAGAACAGATCGCACGCTGGGCACGCTCCCGCGACGGGCGTGAAGTGCTGTCCTGCGCCGGGATCGACCCGAACGAGCGTGTGGTCGCCGGCTTGATGGAATTTGTAGGAAAAGGCGTCCGGACGTCTGTTGCGCTGTCCCGCGAGGAGAGCGAACGCCGCAACGCAGCAGAGCAGGAAGCCCGCGCTGCATAACAGTTGTGTTGGCCCTGCCAGGCCGACTATTGAGAACGCCGCCCACTGCTCGGGGCGGCGTTTTTCATTGCGAGGTCGCGCATTGCCGCGGTTCCGCCAGCGCCCCTACCCGCCAAACATCAGGGCCCAGGCAAACACCGGTGCGATTTCAGCCAGGCCCAGTGCGACGATCAGCCCCCGCATCCAACGTCCCACAAAGCGCCGCCACAGCACCACGCAACAGGCAAGTGCTGCGGCTATTTCAGCCATGCCGACATATGTGCCGTAATGCCGTGGATCCCAGTAACTGACCGGGCTTTCGAAGATCCAATTGCTGATCGGCCAAAAATGCGCGCGGCCATCGTCGTGATGAAAACCGAAATCGAGCACGAGATGCAACAGTGCCGCCCCGCACAAGGCGATCATCACCGGCGCGCGCCACATCACGCCCAAGACAAGTGCGATCCCCCAAAGGACCATCGAATTATCGATCCGGAAAATGCGCTGCCACGCCTCTGAAAAGTAAAGCTCGCCAAACACGATCCGCAGATCTGTGCCCAGCACAATCTGATGCCAGGCCACGAGACTGTAGAGTGACAGATCTGGGATCAGCGCGCCAGCGAACGCAGCCGCCGTCACGGCTGTCTGGTTGGCTTTGCCAAAGGCAGTCAGCCCGAAAATCAGATGTGCTGGCGTATTCATCTCTGCCCCGCTTGTCTTCTGGGACACGCTAAAGCGTTGTGTGGAAAACTTGAATCACTTATCGCTGCCTGACATCACAGGATCGATCGCTTTGGCCGATCCATGATCAATCGGGCTGCGGGCAAGGGACAGGGATGACCAAGGCATTGATGATCCAGGGCGCTGGCTCAAATGTCGGCAAGTCTGTCCTCGTGGCGGGCCTTTGCCGCGCAGCTGTGCGCCGTGGGTTTCGCGTCGCACCGTTTAAGCCTCAGAACATGTCGAACAATGCGGCCGTGACCACCGATGGCGGCGAAATCGGACGTGCCCAGGCCTTGCAAGCCCGCGCCTGTGGTTTGCAGCCCCACACCGACATGAACCCGGTCCTCCTGAAACCGGAATCTGACCTTGGCGCTCAGGTCGTGGTGCAGGGCCAACGGCTGACGACGCTGAAGGCGCGCGATTACGGGAAGATGAAGGCCCAACTGATGCCCGCAGTGCGCGACAGCTTTGCACGCCTCAAAGGCTCGGCCGACCTGATCCTTGTTGAAGGGGCTGGTAGCCCTGCAGAGGTCAATCTGCGCGCCGGTGACATTGCAAATATGGGCTTTGCGACTGCCGCGGGAGTCCCTGTGGCGCTCATTGGTGACATTGATCGCGGCGGGGTCATTGCGCAACTTGTGGGAACCCATGCGGTCCTGCCTGAGGGCGACCGCGCGATGATCAAAGCCTTTGCGATCAACAAGTTCCGCGGCGATACATCGCTCTTCGCAGAAGGCATGGAGATCATCGCAGCGAAAACCAATTGGCAGCCATGCGGGATTATCCCATGGTTTGCAGACGCCTGGCGGCTGCCGGCAGAAGACGTGATGGATATTGCCTCACGACCGGGTGGGTCAATCAAGGTCGCTGTCCCGCGGTTGAACCGGATTGCCAATTTCGATGACCTTGACCCGCTCGCCGCCACGCCGGATGTCACCGTCGAGATGATCCCGGCAGGTCGCCCCCTGCCCGGCGATGCGGATCTGGTGCTTATCCCAGGCTCAAAATCCACCATCGCAGACCTGGCCCACTTTCGCGCGCAAGGTTGGGACATCGACTTGCAGGCGCATGTGCGCCGCGGCGGGCGCGTGCTTGGCGTCTGTGGCGGTTATCAGATGCTGGGCAAATCCATTGCCGACCCCGAAGGAATTGAAGGCCCGCCTGCCACCGTCCCTGGCCTTGGCCTCCTCGATACCCACACCATCATGAGCCCACATAAACACTTGTCAGAGGTCAGCGGCACAGATCGCCGCAGCGGCACGCCGGTGACCGGTTACGAGATCCATATCGGCGCAACCACGGGGCCTGATACGGCGCGGGGCTGGATCGATCTACCGGATCGCATCGAAGGGGCCGCAAGTGCGGACGGACGCATCAAAGGCTGCTATTTGCATGGTCTTTTCGCCAGCGATAGCTTCCGCGAGGCGTTCCTCTCTGAGCTTGGCACCGTTGCGACAACTTTCAACTACGAAGCAGAGGTCGACGCGACACTTGATGCGCTGGCGGATCACCTTGAGACGCATATGGATGTCAGCGCACTGCTCGCAATCGCCTCAGCCGTCTGATCTTCTTTTGGACAAAAATACCTCGGGGGAGGCCGCAGGCCGGGGGCAGCGCCCCCATCTGACACATCCTGAACCGCACCGCCCGCGTGACCAAACAATTATGTCGCGCGCCCGGAACGGGCGCACAATTGGATCAAACCTGCAGACT
>JAHDGO010000255.1 GCA_020627605.1 Yoonia sp. | reverse complement strand
GAAGAAGCTGCTGGAACTGGGCCGCACAATGATGGTGGATGCGCGTATCGTCTTTCTGGACGAGGTTGGCGCAGGCGTGAACCGCACCCTGCTCAACACAATCGGTGACGCCATCATCCGCCTGAACAAGGAACGGAACTACACCTTTGTGGTCATCGAGCACGACATGGATTTTATCGAACGGCTTTGCGATCCGGTGATCTGCATGGCCGAAGGGCATGTGCTGGCCGAAGGCACATTGGCCGAAATCAAGGCCAACGAACAGGTGATCGAGGCTTACCTCGGCACCGGGTTGAAAAACAAAGACAAGGTAAGTGCGACATGAAATTCCTGCTGACCATTCTGCTGGGCGCAATCATCGGCTCGGCCGCGACGTTCTACTACATTTACCTCAACCACGCTGATGCGGGTGAACAGGCGCTGATGCGCGACACGCTCACCGGTTATCTGCCGTTTCTGGAAGAGTATGTGAACCCGTGAGTGACCCATTCCTGATCGGAGAGGCCATGACCGGCGGTTATGGCAAGGGCCCCGATATCCTGCATAGCTGCACCATCGCTGCCGAAAAGGGTGAAATTGCCGTCATCGTCGGCCCGAATGGTGCCGGTAAATCGACCGCGATGAAGGCCGTTTTTGGCATGCTGAACCTCAACGGTGGGCATGTGCGGCTGGATGGCGAGGACATTACCACCCTCAGCCCACAGGAACGCGTCGTGAAGGGCATGGGGTTCGTGCCGCAGGTGCGCAACATCTTTACCTCGATGACAGTCGAGGAAAACCTTGAGATGGGCGCCTACATCCGCCGGGATGAGTTCAAGGATACGATGACCCAGGTCTATGATCTGTTCCCGATCCTGAAGGAAAAGCGCAAACAGCCAGCTGGAGAGCTGTCAGGTGGGCAGCGCCAACAGGTCGCCGTGGGCCGCGCCCTGATGACACAGCCCAAGGTCCTGATGCTGGACGAACCCACCGCTGGGGTCTCACCCATCGTGATGGATGAGCTTTTCGACCGGATCATCGAGGTCGCCCGTACCGGCATCCCCATCCTGATGGTTGAACAGAACGCCCGGCAGGCCCTTGAAATCGCTGACAAAGCCTATGTCCTCGTCCAAGGACGCAACGCGCATACAGGCACCGGGAAAGAGCTGTTGGCAGATGCCGAAGTCAGGCGGAGCTTTCTGGGCGGATGAAGACCGCCGCCATCATAGGGGCCACACTGGCCGGGCCGGCCATGGCCGAGACGATCACCTGCGATGTCGCTGGCACGACAGTCAGCTTTGCCATCGACGTCGCGCAATTTGCACCACCGGTGAACCCCGGCGAACCTGCCCAACGCCGGGTCACGACCGTCAGCATGGGTGACGCCAGCTTCCCCGCCGAACCGATCCTGATCGGCAATCTGCGCGGGTTCTGGGCAGAGGGCATGGGCGGGTCAGAAATGGTCATGATGATCCAACCTGATGGCAGTGCAACGATGACCAACGCCCGCGAAGGAACCCGGTCAGTCGGTGCATGTGAGGTGTCGCGATGAACAAGCAAACATATTTTCAAGGGATTAGCGCCTGATGGACGTCCTCAACGCAATTGTCGCATTGGCGAACTTCGTGATTGTCCCCGGCCTCGCTTATGGGGCGCAGCTGGCCATCGGCGCGCTTGGGGTCACGATGATCTACGGCATCCTGCGCTTTTCGAACTTTGCCCATGGCGACACGATGGCCTTTGGCACCGCGATCACGATCCTGTTCACCGGGCTTCTGACGGCGGCAGGCATCACCTTCGGTCCGTTGCCAACGGCATTGCTGGCCCTGCCGGTCGGGATCGGCGTGACGATCCTGCTGCTCTTGGGTACGGATTGGGCGGTCTACAAATTCTACCGTGAACAAAAGGCGTCGCCGGTCATTCTGGTCATCGTGTCGATGGGCGTGATGTTCGTGATGAACGGCATCGTGCGCTTTGTGATCGGGGTTGAGGATATCAACTTTGCCGATGGCGAACGCTTTTTGATCACCGCGCGAGAGTTTCGGGACATGACCGGCCTGCGCGAAGGGCTGGCAATCAAGACCACACAGGTGATCACCGTGGTCGTGGCCTTTGCCGTCATGGCGATCCTGTTCTGGTTCCTCAACAAGACGCGCACCGGAAAATCCATGCGGGCGTTTTCCGATAACGAGGATCTCGCCCTGCTCTCTGGCATCAATCCCGACTGGGTGGTCAAGGTGACATGGATGATTGTGGCCGCGCTGGCCACGACGGCAGGCGTGCTTTACGGGCTTGATAAATCCTTCAAGGCCTTCACCTATTTCCAGCTTTTGTTGCCGATCTTTGCTGCTGCCATCGTCGGCGGACTTGGCAGCCCACTGGGTGCGATTGCAGGTGGGTTCGTCATCGCCTTCAGCGAGGTGACGATCACCTACGCATGGAAAAAGGTACTGACCTACCTGATGCCGGAACCGCTGGAACCTGACGGATTGGTCCAGCTTCTGTCCACCGACTACAAATTCGCTGTCAGCTTTGCGATCCTGATCATCGTCTTGCTGTTCAAGCCCACGGGCCTTTTCAAGGGACAATCTGTATGAGCAACACCGTCAGAGATAGCGCCCTATTCGGGCTGGTCGCCGTCCTGCTGATCGGGACGGGGATGATCCAGGGGTGGAACTCTGCCCTGTTAATCCTGAACATGGGGCTGATTTCAGCCATCATGGCGCTGGGTGTGAACCTGCAATGGGGTTTTGCAGGGCTGTTCAACATCGGGGTCATGGGATTTGTTGCGCTTGGCGGTCTGGCTGCCGTGCTGATTTCCATGCCCCCTGCCCCCGGCGCATGGGCGGCTGGTGGCGCATGGCGGATCATGCTGGGGCTGGTGATGGGGGCCGCCACGGTCGTGGCCGCCGTGATGGTGCAGCGCCGCACGCAAGGCAAGCTGCGCACGGTTGCGACATTGGGCATTCTGGTTGTTGGCTTCTTCGTCTTCCGTGCGGTGTTCGACGGCGGTGTCGCCTTTGTCGAGGCGATTGATCCCGCCTCTGCCGGGAACATCGGCGGGCTGAACCCGGGCGGTCTGGATAACTACCGTGCCTGGGGATGGCTGACGCTGGTCTCTTGGCCTGTTGGTGGGTTGATCGCGGCTGGTGCCGCATGGATCATCGGCAAGACGGCCCTTGGCCTGCGGTCTGACTATTTGGCCATCGCAACGCTTGGGATTGCCGAAATCATCATCGCGATCCTCAAGAACGAGGATTGGCTGGCGCGCGGCGTCAAGAACACCATTGGCCTGCCCCGGCCCGTCCCCTTTGAGGTCGATCTGCAGAACGATCCGGGATTTGTCGAACGGGCGGCGAGCCTTGGGCTGGATCCTGTCACGGCCTCCACGCTTTATACCAAGATCGGCTATTCGGTGCTGTTCACCATTGTGCTGCTGATACTGCTCTGGCTGGCGCAGACCGCTCTGAAAAGCCCTTGGGGCCGGATGATGCGGGCGATCCGCGACAATGAGGTCGCGGCAGAGGCGATGGGCAAGGACGTCACCGCACGGCACCTGCAGATTTTCATCCTCGGCTCCGCCGTTTGCGGCATCGCTGGGGCGATGATGACGACGCTCGACGGGCAATTGACGCCGACATCTTACCAACCGCTGCGCTTTACCTTCCTTGTCTGGGTCATGGTGATTGTCGGCGGGTCCGGCAACAACTTTGGCGCTGTGCTGGGGGGTATGCTGATCTGGTGGCTCTGGGTGCAGGTGGAACCGCTTGGCCTTGGCCTGATGAACATCCTCAGTGCAGGGTTGGCCGATGGCAGCGCATTGAAGGACCGGATGATCGAAGGGGCGGCGCATATGCGCCTGCTGACCATGGGACTTTTGATGCTGTTGGTGCTGCGCTTCAGTCCACGCGGCTTGATCCCAGGACTTCGAATTCAACTGTGGTGCCGATCAGCGC
>JAHDGO010000254.1:946-3952 GCA_020627605.1 Yoonia sp. | reverse complement strand
CGCAGACGCAATTGATTGCCCTGCACGTCCATCTTGCCGATGTAAATCTTGTCATTCGACGGCCGCCAGACAGAGCCTTCATAGGCACCACCACCCTGCGGGACCATGTCGATGACCAGCGTCCGGCCAATGTTCTCTGACTGATACTCGCCATCGGCATTGAATGTGCGGCTGATCACACCGCACACCGCAGAGCCGCAAGGGGCGATTGTGATGTGGGCATAGGCGCCGTCATCCACCTCGGTCTGCCAGACGCCGACGGCGTCCTGCGCGGCAGCGCCGGTGGCAAAGGCAATCAGTGATGCGGCGAGAATAAGAAGTCGTTTCATGTTTCAGTGTCCTCCCTGAAGATATGGCACACCATGACGGCCCCTGCCCTTTGCAATCAAGCCTGACGTTGGGTCCGATTGCATTCGTCACGTCCCCATGCATAAGGGGCGCGACCAATGAAAGGTGCCTGTCATGATCCTCTACCCCGCCATTGACCTCAAAGACGGAAACGCCGTGCGGCTGGTCCATGGTGATATGGATCAGACCACCGTTTTCAACGACGACCCCGCAGCACAGGCCAAGGCCTTTGTCGCTGCAGGGTGCGAATGGCTGCATCTGGTGGACCTCAACGGTGCCTTCGCGGGTGAGCCGGTGAACGCCGCCCCGGTGGAGGCGATTTTGAAAGCCTGCCCCGTACCCGCGCAACTGGGTGGCGGCATTCGCGACATGGCCACAATTGAACGCTGGCTGGACAAGGGGCTGGCGCGGGTCATTCTGGGCACCGTCGCGGTAGAGAACCCTGATCTGGTGCGTCAGGCGGCAACGGCGTTCCCCGGGCAGGTTGCCGTCGGGCTGGATGCCCGCAACGGGCGGGTCGCCACACGCGGCTGGGCTGAGGAAACCGATGTCATGGTCACCGATCTGGCCAAATCGTTCGAGGACGCAGGGATCGCCGCCATCATCTACACCGACATCCTGCGCGACGGCGCGATGAAGGGACCCAACATCACAGCGACCGCCGATCTGGCGCGCGCCGTGAACATCCCCGTCATCGCCTCTGGCGGTGTGTCATCGATGGCGGATCTGACCGCGCTGAAAGACACCGGCGTGATCGCCGGTGCCATTTCGGGCCGCGCGTTATACGATGGCGCGATTGATCTTTCTCAGGCGCTGACAGCGCTGGCCTAATTCGCGCTCATCGCCTTGTCGGTCAGCATGTTCAGCGCGCCGTTGACCTTTGTGACGACTTCGGCATCGGCGGCAATATCAAGACCTGCGAAAAGGTCCTCTGCCGGGGTCCAGGTCATCTGCGTGTTGCCTTCGGCGTCCTGATAGGCCAGCACGCGCAGCGGCAGCACTAGCCCGGCACGAATGTCGTCTTCCATCGCCAGCGTGCCCAGCGCGGGATTTCCAAAGATCAAGAGCGTCGCATCAGGGATCGACTTACCGACACTCTCCGCGCCAGCAGCATGATCGACACGGGCAAAGATGGTGGCGCCAGCACCGGTAACTGCGGCCTCCAGCCCGTCGATGGTTTCACTGACTGACAGCGGTGACGATTTGATCATGTTCTCGGCCCATAGGGTTGTGGCGGACAGCCCGATCAGGGCTGCGGCAATTACGGTTTTCATTTCATAGCTCCCATTGCTCCAGTGCCGATGATTAGGCCGCATCCGCCGCCGCGATACCAGCCTGCCCCTTCCCATTTCGCGCCAATCCGCCTAAGGATCACGGCATGTTGAAGACCCGCATCATTCCCTGCCTCGATGTGGCCGAGGGCCGCGTCGTCAAAGGCGTCAACTTCGTTGATCTGATCGACGCTGGCGATCCGGTGGATGCCGCGATTGCCTATAACGCCGCCGGCGCGGATGAGTTGTGTTTTCTCGATATCATGGCGACCGAGGAAAACCGCGGCACCATGTTCGATCTGGCCACACGCACGGCAGAGCAATGCTTCATGCCGCTGACAATCGGCGGCGGGGTGCGGACCCATCATGATGTGCGCAATCTGCTGCTGGCGGGTGCCGACAAGGTCAGCTTCAACTCTGCCGCCGTCGCCAACCCGGATGTCGTGGCAGAGGCTGCGATGCGCTTTGGCTCGCAATGCATCGTTGTGGCGATTGATGCCAAGACAGTGGCCCCCGGCCGGTGGGAGATTTTTACCCACGGCGGACGCCGTGCGACGGGGATTGATGCGGTCGACTTCGCCCGCACCGTCGTTGCAAAAGGCGCAGGGGAAATCCTGCTGACGTCGATGGACCGTGACGGAACGAAGTCAGGCTTCAACCTGCCGCTGACCCGCGCCATTTCCGATGCGGTTGATGTGCCCGTCATCGCCTCTGGCGGTGTGGGCACGCTAGATCATCTGGTTGAGGGCGTGACCGAAGGCGGCGCATCGGCTGTGCTGGCCGCATCCATCTTTCACTTTGGCACCTATACAATTGGCGAGGCCAAGGCCCATATGGCCGCCGCCGGCATCCCGGTGAGGCTGACATGACATTGAACGACCTTGCAGCAACGATCGCGTCGCGCAAAAACGCCGACCCGGACAGCAGTTGGACGGCAAAGCTCTTGTCGCAGGGGCCGGAAAAATGCGCCGAAAAATTCGGTGAAGAGGCCATCGAAGCCATCATCGAAGCGGTCAAGGGTGATCAGGCCGCACTAACGGCAGAGGCCGCAGATGTACTTTACCATCTGCTGGTCATGCTGGCCGCCTGCGACGTCAGCCTAGACGATGTGTTGCAGGTTCTGGCCAACAGGCAGAGCACGTCCGGCATCGCAGAAAAAGCATCACGCGGCTGACGCCCCTGACGCAGTCGCTCAGTTTGATGCGCTGCGCGACATCCACGACACAAGACCTCGCGACTGGGCGTCGGTCTCTTTCTCTGCCGCATAGTCACGCGCCAATGCCTCTGCCCGGCGGCGGGCCTCGTCTGCCAGGCGCGCGGCCTCTGCTTCGCGCGCCTCTTCGGCGGCTTCGCGGGCCGCAGCCTCACGACGCGCCTTTTCGCGGGC
>JAHDGO010000254.1:0-936 GCA_020627605.1 Yoonia sp. | reverse complement strand
TGAACTCGTCCACCCACTCCGGGCGGAAAGAGCTGTCTTTCCTCGGCGCCTGCTTGCTGGCCTGCGGCAGGGCATCGGTGGCCGGAATGGGCGTACTGAAAATGCGCTTGTTGGTTTCTTCGATCAACTCGCTCAGCGTCTTGCTCAGGCTTTTCGACTCCGGGATATCAACCGTGCGGACCTTCTTGTGCTCTTCCTGTTCGATCAGCGCGATCCACGCTTTCGCCGATTGCAGGCACTCTTTCGGGGGCACGCGCACCGCTGTGTCGATCGCCTCCAGAAAGCTGCGCTCATATTGCGGGAAACGGCCAGCAAGCGGTACGTAGGGGTCTTCACCAGTATCGGTCATCGCGGCAACGCGGGTCTGGCTGTTGGGCGGGGCCTCGCCAGCGATCAGGTGATACATCGTGGCCCCCAGCGCATAAAGGTCGCTGTAGGGGCCCTGTTTGCCACCGGCCACATAAAACTCATGCGGGGAATAGCCGTCCTTGACCACCAGCATGGTAGAGACATCAGCGGTCTTCTTGCTGGCATCCTCGCGCGCGGCACCAAAGTCGATCAGCGCGGGGTTGCCCCATTTGTTCAGCAGGATGTTGTCAGGAGAGATATCGCGGTGCAGCAGGTCGTTGCCATGCACCACATCCATGGCATCAAGGACCTTGACCAGAATCTCATGTATCTGGTCGGGCTTCAGAACGTCATCCTCGCTTTCGATGATGTCCGCCAGATCACGCCCGTCAATCAGGTCCAGCACCATATAGGCGGTTTCGTTTTCTTCAAAAACCTGATGGACAGTCACCACATTGGGATGGCGCAGCTTGGCGATGCTGCGGGCCTCAAGCATGAACATCTCAACCGTCTTGCGGTACTGGCTTTCAAACCGCTGGGCGTTGATGCGCACCTCAGATCCAAATCGGAAACAGAAGGCATCAGGAA
>JAHDGO010000253.1 GCA_020627605.1 Yoonia sp. | reverse complement strand
TTTCAGGAACACCTTCGGCTTTTCCACCGTCAGGCGGTTCTGCTTGATCGCATAAGGCGCCTTGGCCTTTTTGCGGCGGCCCAGCAGGCGGGTCAGCATCGGTTCTGACTTGACGTGATTGGCCTCCAGCGCGGTCAGGAAAATGCGGGTCACCTCGCCCACATCTGTGGCGTGGCGGAAATAGTCCTGCATGAAATGTTCCACCCCGCGCCGCCCGCCATGATCGCCATAGCCCATGGCGGATGCCACCTCTACCTGCAGATCAAAGGTCAGCTGATCCATGGCCCGACCAGCGATCAGATGCAGGTGACAGCGCACGGCCCAAAGGAAATCCTCTGCTTTGACGAATGTGTCGAATTCCTCGGCGGTAAAGACGCCAAGCCCCACAAGATCGGCAGCATCCTTGACGCCATTGACGTATTTGCTGATCCAAAAGAGCGATTGCAGGTCGCGCAGCCCGCCTTTGCCCTCTTTGACATTGGGTTCGACCACGTAACGCTGTCCACCCTGCTTGCGGTGCCGCTCTGCGCGTTCATCCAGTTTGGCCTCGATAAAATCGCTGGCGGTGGATTTGAACAGATCCGACCACAGACGCTTGCCAAGGGCCTTGGCCAAATCCGCATCGCCGGCCAGGAACCGGTATTCCACCAGCGAGGTGCGGATGGTGTAGTCTTCTTTCGCCAGGCGGATGCAATCCTTGATCGTGCGGCTGGCGTGTCCGACCTTCAGCTTGAGATCCCACAGCATATACAGCATCGATTCGATAACGCTTTCGGCCCAAGGGGTTATTTTGTAGGGGGTCAGAAACAGCAGATCGACGTCAGAAAATGGCGCCATCTCCCCGCGCCCGTAGCCGCCGACCGCAATCAGGGCGAGCCGCTCTGCCTCTGTCGGGTTGGGCAGGGGGTGCAGTTTTGTGACGGCGGTTTCGCGGACAACTGCGATGATCTGATCGGTCAGCCAGCTGTAGCTGCGGGTGGTCTTGCGTGCAGCGAAGGGGTCGGCGGCGAATGCCTGCGCGATGGCTGCCATGCCGGATTTGCGTGCCGTCGTCAGTGCAGTGACCGTGGCGCGGCGCACATCCTTTTCAGCGGCATCAGCCGGTGTGGCCTTTGCGATTTCGGCAAGGACCGCATCACGGTCAAAAATGGCAATGGCCGGACAGATCAGATCGTCCGGCACATCGCTTGACGGCATGGTGGCGGGGCTAGAAGCCTGCGCCACCAAAGCTTCGTGGGGCTTGTTCAAGGATGACAACCTGATTGTTCTGGATGGACGCAACCGCGAGGCCACGCTCGTTCAGCCCGTTTGGCATGAGACGGAAAATGCCGGACGTGCCGCGGAACCCCTGGGGTTGGGTCAGTGCAGATTTGGTCACCGCATCGCGGCTGCCAGAGGCGGCAAGCGCGCCCACGGCGGCAATCCCGTCATAGGCAAGACCTGCCAGCGGATGCGGCGCATCGCCGTACGTCGCGCTGTAGCGATTTGCAAAGAGCGTTGATGGCCCGGTGTCAGGCATGGCGAAATACCCGCCAGCCAGCCCCGGCAACGCCGCCAGCTGTGGCAGTGTATCCCAGCGGGTCAGACCGATCAGTGGGCTGGAGGAGGTGTTCAGCCCAGCATCAGGCAAGGCTGTGGCAATGATCGGCAGATCGGCATTGGCGCTTGCGGTGGTAAAGACGGCCTGTGCGCCCGAGCTTTCGATATTCGACAAAATGCGGTTCGTGGCCGAGAAGATGCCCTGTTGCGACAGCGGGTAGCTTTCAACGCTGGCGACCTCTGCCCCGTTGTTGCCGATGGCGGCGGTGATCGCATCGCGCCCGACCCGGCCCGGCAGATCGTCACCATAGACAACGGCATAGCGGCTGATCCCCTGACGGCTGGCATAGCTGACCAGACGGTTCGCCGTATTGTCAAAGGTCGAGCCCAGCACAAAGACGTTGCCGCCAGCAAAGGCCGTGTTGTTGGAAAACGCCAGCACGTTCACGTTGCGCCCCGCGATAGCGACACCAGCGGCATTTGCGGCCTCACCATAAAGTGGCCCGATGATGATCTTGGCACCCTCATTAACCGCCCGCGTGGCAGAAGCGGCGGCCTGCGCAGGGTTGCCGCCAGCGGTGTTGTAGACCCGCAAATCAATCTCGACCCCTTCAAGGTCAGCAATCGCCAGACGGGCCGCATTTTCAAAGTTTTGGGCCAGCAGATTATCTGTCGCCTGCTGCGATGCGCCCGGCACAAGCAGGGCCACCTGCACTGGTGCCGTTGGGTCGATTTCCTGGCCGACATTGGCCGTGGGGGCGAGTGGCACATCGCAGGCGGCCAGCCACAGCAAGGCGCTGGCGGCAAAAAAACGGGCGATGCGGTTGCGGGTCGCGCTGAAACAAGCAAACATGGATGATATCCCTCCTGTACCGGCGATGGGCTGGCTCTCCTCCGACCTCAGCACCACCGCTCTTTGGGACTATCATAATGCAGGGGGCAGGGGGGTCCAGTGATGAATCATGTCAGTAAGCCATTGTCCGCGGGCCTCTATTTTGTGGCGACGCCCATCGGGACCGCGCGGGACATGACATTGCGTGGGCTGGATATCCTTGCAAATGCCGATGTGATCGCTGCTGAAGACACGCGCACAGCCCGCAAACTGATGGAGATTCACGGGGTCAGCCTGAACGGGCGGCAGGTCATTGCCTTTCACGATCACAGTGGCGGCGGGGTGGTCGCCAAGCTGGTCGCGATCATCGCAGAGGGCCAGTCCGTCGCCTATGTGTCAGAGGCCGGAACGCCGCTGGTGGCTGATCCGGGGTATGAATTGGGCCGGGCGGCGATTGCGGCAGGCCTGCCTGTCACCTCTGCCCCCGGCGCGTCGGCCGTGATTGCGGCGCTGACGGTCTCTGGCCTGCCGACGGATCGCTTTGCCTTTGTGGGGTTTTTGCCAGCCAGCAAGGCGCAGCGTCAGTCAGAGATTGCGGCGCTGCGCGATACGCCTTTCACGCTGATCTTTTATGAAAGCCCCAAGCGTGTTGGGGATTTGTTAACCGATTTACGGGATGTTCTGGGTGAGACGCGGCAGGCGGTGGTGTGTCGCGAACTGACAAAGAAGTTTGAAGAGGTCAGCCGCGACACGCTTGGCGCGTTGGCCGATGCCTTTGCCGGCAGGGCCGTGAAGGGTGAAATCGTGGTGCTGGTGGGCCGTGCTGGCGCGCAGGACGTGGACGACAAGGATATCGAGGCGGCTTTGCGGGATGCGATGAAAACCATGCGCGTAAAGGACGCGGCCAATGCGGTGGCCGGGGCCTTTGGCCTTCCACGTCGTCAGGTCTATCAAATGGCACTGCAACTGGGAGAGGCATGATGACAGGCGCCGTGGGCTATCATGCTGGACTATTGGCAGAAGATGCGGTCGCCGAAGACTATCGGCGCAGGTCACATGACATCGCGGCGCGCCGCTGGCGCGGCCAATCCGGCGAGATTGATCTGATCGTGCGTGATGGCGAGGCTGTGATCTTTGTCGAGGTCAAGAAATCGAAAAACCTTGCCACCGCCGCAACCCGTCTGGCCCGCCACCAGATGGACCGCATCTGCGGTGCAGCGTCGGAGTTTCTGGCTGGTGAGCCGCGCGGACAATTGACCGACGTGCGCTTTGATCTGGCGCTGGTCAACGGGATCGGTGCCGTGCATGTGATCGAAAACGCCTTCATGGAAGGCTGACTTTCCATTGCGCCTGCGGCGGCGCTGGGCCATCTAGTGACAAACTGTTGCTAAGAGGCTGGCCTGATGTCGCTGAAAATCGCGTTTCAAATGGACCCGATCGGTCCGATCAACATTGATGCAGACAGCACGTTCCGCATTGCCGAAGAGGCGCAGGCGCGGGGCCACAGCCTGTTTTACTACACCCCCGACCAGATTGCCTATGACAGTGGCAAGGTAGTTGCAAAAGGCTGGCCCCTTACTGTGCAGCGGGTTGCGGGGGATCATTTCACGCTGGGTGAAAAACAGA
>JAHDGO010000252.1:3804-4011 GCA_020627605.1 Yoonia sp. | reverse complement strand
AAATCGCCGAAACGGCCCTTTTCATCCGGACCTGTCATGAAGCTGTTGAAGAGATCGTTGGCCATGGCACACCTGCTGTTTTTCGCAAGACAGAGACGTATCGCGACCGGCGGGTAAGGTAAAGCGGCCATGGGTCGCAGGCCTCAAATCCTCGATGAGGATTTGGGCGTAATTCTTGGAACAAGAATTGGATCAGCCCACGACAAC
>JAHDGO010000252.1:0-3794 GCA_020627605.1 Yoonia sp. | reverse complement strand
GGCGCGATCAACCATGCGTTCCACATCTCGTGTTTTGCGGCGCAGAACGCCCCCATCGCGCGCCGCCTGCGCAGAAAAGAGATGGCGAAACCTGGCTTCGGGCGTCAGAGGTTTTGTGGCAGAACGCGTCCCCCACCTTCCCCAATATTGGCAAAAGGCGCCTTAATGCACGCCCGCCGCAGCACAGAAGGCTGCAATCAGATCAGGGTCCTTGACCCCCGGTGCGGATTCCACCCCGGAGGAGACATCGACCTGCGCCGCACCTGTCAGCCTGATCGCCTCTGCCACATTGTCGGGGGTCAGGCCACCGGCAAGCATCCATGGCACGGGCCAGCGGCGACCGGCGATCAGCTGCCAGTCGAATGACAGACCGTTGCCGCCGGGCAAATTGGCCTCTTTGGGAGGTTTGGCATCGACCAGCAATTGGTCGGCGACCTTGCCGTAAGTCTCAAGTGCGGCAAGATCCGTTGCGTCAGCCACACCAACCGCCTTCATCACTGGCAGGCCATAGCGTGCACGCAGGGCCACGACACGCTCCGGCGTTTCTGTCCCATGCAATTGCAGCACGTCGAGCGGCACCTCGGCCAAGATCGCATCGAGTGTTGCATCGTCAGCGTCGACCACCAGCGCCGTTTTCGCGATGCCTGCCGGTACAGCCGCTGCAAGGGTTGCGGCCTCGGCAATGCTGACGTTCCGGGGTGATTTGGGAAAAAAGACAAAGCCCAGATAGCTGGCCCCGGCGGCAATGGCCGCATCCATTGTGGCCGCATCACGCAGCCCACAAATTTTCACGCGTGTCAGGGGTGGCATGGCGCGCTCAGGTTTTTTCCAAAAGCGCCAGAACGTCATCATCGTCCTTGGCACCGGCAGCAGCACCCTTCAGCTGCTGTACCTCGCGGCGCAGGGTTTCCACCTCACGCGCCTTGCCACGGGCCTCGACCCGGATGCGATGCTCGCGCACCCATTCCCACAGGAACCCGATCATCAGACCGGCACCAACGCTGATGAAAATTACGACAAACAGCGGCAGTCCGATGTCAGGCGACAGCCCCAGCAGATCGCCCAGCGCCTGCGGCATCGCCCGCACTGTGACGATATCGCGATTGGCCAGCCCGATCAGGATCAGGCACAGCCCGATTATGGCCCAGAATGCATAGCGGATGGTTTTCATCTGGCTCTCCCAGGTGTGAGGTCTGACCGTCTCATCTTAGATAGTCTGCCGGGGCAGACCTGCAATGGGAAAAAGCGGCTTCAGTTCCCGTTCAGACGGTCGCGCAGCAGCTTGCCGGTCTTGAAGAACGGCACATGCTTTTCCTCGACCTTCACGGCCTCGCCGGTGCGGGGGTTGCGTCCAATGCGCTCATCCCGTTTCTTGACGGAAAATGCGCCGAATCCACGCAGTTCAACCCGGTCACCACGCGCCATCGCTTCGATGATTTCTTCGAAGACCGTGTTGACGATTTTTTCGACATCCCGTTGATAAAGATGGGGGTTCTCTTCAGCAATCTTCTGAATCAACTCAGATCGGATCATAAATTGGCCTCCCAACCGGACGTCTAACACTTTTGAAGCATGCGCTTTCTCTTATCCGGCGACTATAGGGATTTTCACAAGATCGCGAAATACCGCGAAACCCTACTTTTGGGGCAAATGACAGCGCAGATGTGCGCTAATCTGACAAATCCACCGGGATTGTTCGGTACTGGCCGCTGAATGCTGTCCGGTTGTGGATCGGTGTGCAGGGCGATTCGGACGACCGTCCAAGGCGGTCGCCTTCACGAATGAGCGTGCAGGATTGGATCTGCGCCAGCCGATTACGCTGCGTGGCTTGCGTGATCAGCCGCTGCCTGAGGGGCACTTTGCGCAAAAAATCCAATGACCTCGCGCAGCTCGTCCGCCTTGGCGTTCAGACCTTCAGCTGCATGCATGGCGTCCTCCAGCTCTGACGCGGCGCTGTCGGCGGTGCCTTCCAATTGGCGGATGGCCTGCACCAGTTCTGTCACGCCGTCTGCCTGCGTTTCCGAGGCGGTATTGATGCCCTGAATATTGGCGTCCAGTTCAGCAACCGTCGCCCTGATCGCCTCCAGCGCGGCACCGGTTTCACGCACAAGGGCCGCGCCGCCGCCCACCTCTGTATCACTGGCAGAGATCAATGCCGCGATATCCTTGGCCGATGTGGCCGTGCGCATGGCCAATGCGCGCACCTCGTTGGCGACCACGGCAAAGCCGCGCCCGTGATCCCCTGCGCGCGCGGCCTCTACCCCGGCGTTCAGGGCCAGCAGATTCGTCTGAAAGGAAATCGCCTCGATCACCTTTGTGATCTCGCTGATCTTGCCGGTCGCCGCCTGAATGCGCGTCATCGCCTCTGTCGTTTGGCCGACAACCGCTTCACCAGCGGCGGCACTTTGGTTGGCCTGCGCCGCACCTGATGCGGCAGCGCGCGTGTTTTCGGTGGTCTGTTGCAGCGTCTGCGACATGTCCTGAATGGACCGGGCCGCATCGGCGAAGGCGTTTTTCAGCATCTGTGATGACTGCGCACGCGAGGCGAGGGTCGCGCTGACCTTTGCCATTGTGTCGACAATCCCGCTGGCAGCGCTGACCATATTGCGCAAGCGCACCACGGTCCGATCGAAGTTGCGAAAGACCGCCTGATGTTCCTCCAGCGCAGCGGTCCCAAGGGGTGCGGGAAAGATGCCCTGCGACAGCTGCGTCATCGCCTCTGTCAGTTTCAGATTGCCCCGCGCCCGCGCCGTGATGTCAGAGGCGACCTTGACCACCTTGTAAGGCCGCCCCACGGCATCACGCATGGCGGTATAAGTGGCCTCGATCCAGATCGTCTCACCTGTCTTGTTCAACCGCGGGAACTGCCCCTGAAACGTCTCACCCCGGCCAAGGCGGCGCCAGAAGGCCGCATAGTCAGCGGATTTGGCGTAGTCTTCGGTGACAAACATCCGGTGATGCTGTCCCGCGATTTCATCCAGCCGATACCCCATGGCCGTCAGGAAATTGTCATTGGCCTTTTCGATGTTCCCGTCCAGATCAAAGTAGATGACGGCAAATGACTGCGCGACGGCCGCATTCAGCGCGGCGACATCCGCATCAACGTCAACTTTTGATGGTCGAAAGAAAGAGAACATGCACCAGCATCCCATGCGTCACCTCAGGTCAGCGGGGTATCGCAGCGGCATTGCAAAAGCATTAATCCGGGTCAGGCCCTGCCCCAAATGCAAAAAAGCCCCGCCAAAGGCGGGGCTTTTTCAATCTCGTCAGGGCCGTTGGGTTTATTCGTCGCCCTTCAGCGCGGCACCCAGGATATCGCCCAGTGATGCGCCGGAGTCGCTGGAACCATACTGTTCCACGGCTTCTTTTTCTTCTGCGATTTCGCGTGCTTTGATCGACAGACCCAGACGACGTGTCTTGGAGTCGATGTTGGTTACGCGAACGTCGATTTTGTCACCAACATTGAAGCGCTCTGGGCGCTGCTCTGCACGGTCACGCGACAGGTCGGAGCGGCGGATGAAGGATTTCATGCCTTCGTATTCCACTTCGACGCCACCATCTTCGATGGCTGTCACTTCGACGGTTACGATCGAGCCGCGCTTCACGCCGCCAACCGCATCTGCGAACTTGTCGCCGCCCAAGGCTTTGATCGAAAGCGAGATACGCTCTTTTTCGATGTCGACTTCGGAGACAACCGCCTGAACAACGTCGTTCTTGTGGTAGCTCTGGATCGCATCTTCGCCACGCTCGTCCCAGGACAAGTCGGAGAGGTGAACCATGCCGTCGATGTCGCC
>JAHDGO010000251.1 GCA_020627605.1 Yoonia sp. | reverse complement strand
CTGGCGTCAAGAAACTGCGCTTTGTGGGCGCCATCGCACCTATTGGCCGCACTGACTGGACCCTGACCGCAGCGCTGGGGGCAACCGTTGTGCAACCCTGCGTCGTGACGCTGGACCCGGTGACCACACGGATAGACGAGGACGTGACCCGCAGCTATGTGGCCGACCTGCCCGAACCCGATGCCGCAGAGGTCGAGATGCCGGAGGATGACACGGTAGAGCCGGTGCCGGTCACGCTGGACCTTGCACAGGTGATGATCGAGGCGCTGTCGCTCGCCCTGCCCGCCTATCCGCGTGCGGCAGATGCCGATCTGGGTCAGGCAGTCTTTGCCGAACCGGGTGTCGCGCCGCTGCGCGATGAGGATACGAAGCCCTTTGCCGGGCTGGCAGGACTGCGCGAAAGCCTTGAAAAGAAAGGCGAATAGCCCCGCACAAGACGGGGGCGAAAAAAGGTTGCACTATAGCGGAATCGCAGTATGTTCGCGGCCTCTTTTACATCGTGTCTCGACAGGGCTGCCGCAATGGCGTAGGACCCCGCCAGACGCAAAGGAATCCGGGCCAAGGGCCCTTAAATCATAGGGTTGAGACATGGCTGTCCAGCAGAATAAAGTATCCAAATCCCGCCGCAACAACCGGCGCGCACATGACGCACTTGTTGCCGCAAACCCAAACGAGTGTGACAACTGCGGTGAGCTGAAGCGCCCGCATCACATGTGCCCCTCCTGCGGCCACTATGCGACACGCGAAGTGATCGCAGACACGACCGAGATCGACCTCGACGACGACGCTGCATAAACTGGCGTAAAGGCGCGCGGCATGACCCCATCCCAGACGGAGAGCGATCCGACGCAGGGACATGCGGCAAACCAAGTGCTTTCAGTCGACGCCATGGGCGGCGACAAAGGGCCTGCAACGGTGGTTGCGGGCCTTTCGGCATTTCTGGGCGATGTGCCCAAGGCGCGTGCCATCCTGCATGGCCCCAAGGATGAGCTGACGACACTTGTCGCCAAGGCTGGCATCGCGGACCGTGTCGCGATCTATCACGCCGACGAGGTCGTGCAGATGACCGACAAGCCCAGCCATGTGCTTCGCAATGGCAAGAACACCTCTATGTGGTCGGCGATCGAGGCGGTGCGCGCGCGCAAGGCCGCGGTTGCTGTCAGCTGTGGCAACACCGGCGGCCTGATGGCGATGTCGATGCTGCGCCTGCGCAAGGCCGAGGGCGTGAACCGCCCCGCCATCGCCTGCCTCTGGCCATCGCGTAACCCGTCAGGTTTCAACGTGATGCTGGATGCCGGTGCCGATATCCGCGCCGATCAGGACGATCTGCTGACCTATGCATTGATGGGCGCATCCTATGCGCGCAACGGTCTTGATATCGCCCGCCCCCGTGTGGGTCTGCTCAACGTCGGGGTGGAAGAACATAAAGGCCGCGCTGAACTGAAGGTCGCGCATGAATTGATCGGCAATGCCGCTGTCATTGGCGATTTCGACTATGTCGGCTTTATCGAAGGCGGCGACCTGCCCTCTGACCGGGTGGACGTGATTGTCACTGACGGGTTCACCGGCAATGTGGCACTGAAAACCGGCGAAGGCACCGCCACGCTGATCAGCGAGCTTTTGCGCGCCGCGCTGATGAAAAACCCACTGTCGATGGTGGGTGCGATGTTTGCCGGCGGATCATTGCGGCGGCTGCGCAAGCGGATTGACCCGCGCCGGGTGAATGGCGGGGTGTTTCTGGGCCTCAATCAGACCGTCATCAAAAGCCATGGATCGGCTGACGCCACGGGCGTCGCAGCCGCGTTGCATCTGGCCTATCGTCTGGCCCAAAGCGGATTTTCCGATAAACTCGCAGCACGGGTTGCATCCGCAGCATCACTTGCCCAAGATGCCGGCCAAGAGAATGAGACAGGCAGTCTCGATACCAATACAGGCAAATAGCCATGATGCGTCGCGCAGTCGTCAAAGGGGTTGGACATTACCTGCCCGAACGTGTGGTCCCGAACGCAGAATTCGAAAAATCACTGGACACAACCGACGCCTGGATCAAGGCCCGGTCCGGGATTGAGCGGCGCCATTTCGCAGCCTCCGACCAGAATACATCAGACCTTGCCGCCAATGCAGCCATGGCTGCTCTCGCCATGGCGGGGATGGATGGCAACGATATTGACGCGATTGTCGTGGCAACATCGACCGCTGATCTGACATTTCCCTCTGCGGCGACCATGGTGCAGCACGCCATCGGCAACACCAAAGGATTTGCCGTTGATGTTCAGGCTGTTTGCGCGGGCTTTGTCTATGCGCTGTCCAATGCCAACGCGCTGATCCTGTCAGGTCAGGCCGAACGGGTGCTGGTGATCGGGGCGGAAACCTTTAGCCGGATCATGGACTGGACGGACCGCAGCACCTGCGTTCTGTTTGGTGATGGCGCTGGCGCGCTGGTGCTGGAGGCCGAGGATGGCGATGGCACAAACGCCGATCGCGGCATTCTGGCGACCGATCTGAATTCCGACGGGCGCTACAAGGACCTGCTCTATGTCGATGGCGGGGTCTCGACCCAGAACACCGGCGTGTTGCGCATGGAAGGCAAAGAAGTGTTCCGTCACGCCGTCGAAAAGCTGGCGCAAACCGCAGATACCGCGCTGGCCAAGGTCGGGCTGGGCCCTGATGACGTGACCTGGGTGGTGCCGCATCAGGCCAATATTCGTATTATCCAATCGACCGCCAAAAAACTTGGCGTCGGCATGGACCGGGTCGTTGTCACCGTGCAGGACCACGGCAATACCTCTGCCGCATCGATTCCCTTGGCACTGTCAGTTGGTGTGGCCAACGGCCAGATCAAACAAGGCGACCTGATCGTGACAGAGGCAATTGGCGGCGGTCTGGCCTGGGGCGCGGTCGTCATCCGCTGGTAAGCAAGCGGAAACGCACTGTCGCGCGTTTCTGCCAAGTGGTTGATATTGACTCTGATTTTAACGGGCGCATATGCTCGGCAGCAATTGTGGGGGGTATTTTGATGACTGATAAGACATTGACACGTATGGATCTTGCCGATGCGGTGCATTCGGAAGTGGGACTGTCGCGTAACGACAGCGCAGATCTGGTTGAAAGTGTCTTGGGTCACGTCTCTGACGCCCTTGTTGAAGGGCAGACCGTCAAAATCTCTTCTTTCGGGACGTTCTCTGTCCGTGAAAAGGCCGCCCGCGTTGGCCGGAACCCGAAAACCGGGGAAGAGGTGCCAATTCACCCGCGCCGGGTGCTGACGTTTCGCCCGTCACATTTGATGAAAGATCGCGTGGCCGCGGGCAACAAGCGCTAGATCATGGCCAAAGCCAAAGACGCTTTTCGCACCATCAGTGAAGTCGCCGAATGGTTGGACACGCCAACCCATGTGCTGCGTTTCTGGGAAAGCAAATTCAGTCAGATCAAACCCGTCAAAGGGGCCGGTGGCCGGCGCTATTACCGCCCAAGGGACATGGACCTGCTGGGTGGTATCAAGCAGCTGTTGCATCATGACGGGCTGACAATCAAAGGCACGCAAAAATTGTTGCGCGAAAAAGGTGTGCGCTATGTCGCCACGCTGGGCCCGTCGATGACGATGGATGAACCAGCGCCCACGCCTGCGCCTGCGCCAAAACCGGCCCCTGCCGCTGCACAACCTGCACCAGTTGCGCCAAAGCCCGCACCGCCACCACAGGATACACCTGCACAGGTCAGCCTGCCGTTTGACGACCCGCCGCCGCCACCCCTTGCGGTGGACCTTGCGGCGCATCCCGTCCCGTCCAAGCGCTTGCCTGATGTCCCCGGTCGCCTGATCGGACGTGCGCCGGTCCATGCCGCCGACCTGCGGGCGCAGGCCGCAGCCATTGCCCCGCTCTTGACGCGTCTTGCCACCGTGCGCGCCCGGATGCAGGACTAGGATCAGATGCTTTTCGGGCTTGCCCCCGCCCCGAATTGGGGTATGAACGCGGCCAGTCGGGCTATGGCGCAGCCTGGTAGCGCGTCCGTCTGGGGGACGGAAGGTCGCA
>JAHDGO010000250.1 GCA_020627605.1 Yoonia sp. | reverse complement strand
ATATCCATCAGGAATTCGACCGTGCCGGCGCATTCGTAGTTCACATGCTGGCAGATTTTCTTGCCGAGATTGCAAAGCTGTTCACGCTGGGTGCCGGAAAGGTATGGTGCAGGGGCGCGTTCCACGACTTTTTGGTTGCGCCGCTGCACCGAGCAATCGCGTTCCCACAAGTGATAGATCTGGCCATGGCTGTCGCCGAGGATCTGCACCTCGACATGGCGGGCGCGCATGATCATCTTTTCCAGATAACCTTCGCCGTTGCCGAATGCGGCCTCTGCCTCGCGCCGACCTTCGAGGACTTTTTCCTCAAGCTCACTCTCATTCATGATCGGGCGCATGCCGCGCCCGCCGCCGCCCCAGGAGGCCTTGAGCATCAGGGGATAGCCGACGTTTTTGGCCTCTTTCCTGATCGCTGTCATGTCATCGCCAAGCACCTCTGTCGCGGGAATGACAGGCACACCAGCCTCGATCGCGACGCGCCTTGCGCTGGCCTTGTCACCAAGGGCGCGCATGGTTTCGGCCTTGGGGCCGATGAATGTGATTCCGTTGGCCGCGCAGGCATCAACGAAATCAGGATTCTCGGACAGCAGGCCGTATCCGGGGTGGATCGCATCGGCGCCGGACATCTTGGCGACGCGGATGATCTCGTCAATCGACAGATAGGCCGCGACCGGGCCAAGCCCCTCGCCAATGCGGTAAGCCTCATCGGCCTTGAAACGGTGCAGGCCCAGCTTGTCCTCTTCCGCAAAGACAGCGACCGTCTTTTTGCCCATCTCGTTGGCGGCCCGCATGATGCGGATGGCGATCTCGCCGCGGTTGGCAATCAGGATTTTGGAAAATTCGGTCATTGCAGCCCTCTTCGCAGTTGCAGCATGAGCAATAAGCGAAGTGTGACGTGGCGTCCACAGTCAGAAAAGCGGAACGCCCATGTTTGCGCCAACGGCTGTATTTGGTCACTTGCGCTGGCGTCAGGCGCCCAGCGATGAGGCAGTTAGCCCACGACCTTGCGCAGCTGTGGTTGCGTGGCTGCATCCAGTTGCGGATGATCATTTGCCAGATCGCGGATATCGCCCAGCACGACATCAATGCTGTAAGTCAGATTGTTGACCATCATTGCCATGCCCCGCATGTCTGCCGGCACGTCCTTGCGGTCTTCCAGCATATCAAGAAAGTGGCGCAACTTGCCGACCTTCATTTGCGCATGCGCAGAAAAATAGGCCGCTTCCTCGGCCGAGCGGAGGTTGGCAGGCCGGTCGAGTGCGATTGCCGTGCCAACGACCCTTTCGGTGCCATCTGACAGGACCACAGGCTGCAGCGTGGTGTTCCAGTCCATGGTCATTCCGTTCAATACCAGCGTTTCGTTGTAGCTGATTGTTTTGTTCTGATCGGCGCAGCGCGCATAGCGTGACATCACATCTTTGGCGTCGCCGGGCCGCAGCAGATCCTCTATCCGTCTGTTGCGCACCGCACCCGTTGTCATGCCTGTGCGATCAGAATGTGCCTTGTTGACGCAGACCAGCCGGAATGGGGCGTCTTTTGATCGGCGTTCGGCCGCAAACATTGGCACCGCCATATGTTCCAGCGTGCTGGCCAGGGTGAAATGGTCGTCGGAAGTAAATAGCATTGCAAGGTCCTTGCCGCAGATGTGCGCCTTGTCCTTGATATCGGTGAGAACACTTAAAGAACGTTTAAGGTTGCAGTAATGAAGGTCACGAATTGACTAAAATGCTTTGCAGACCTGACAGATTCCTTGCGCCGATCTGCCCCATGTTGCTGATCAGGTCTTGCCGCAGAATGTCCACCACATGCGTGGCGCCGGCTTCCCCCAAGGCCGCAAGCCCATAGTGAAACGCCCGCCCGAGCATCACGAAATCAGCCCCCAATGCCATGGCGCGCAAGATATCCAGCCCGCCCTCCACACCGCTGTCGAAGATCACCGGCAGCGGCGTTGCGGCCCGGATCGCAGGCAGCACCTCGATGGTTGCGGGTCCGCCGTCGAACTGCCGCCCCGCATGATTGCTGACCCAGATCGCATCGGCCCCTTCGTCCGTCAGGCGCGCCGCGTCATCGGCGCGCCCGACGCCCTTGACGATCAGCGGGCCGTCCCAGACGTCGCGGAGGGATTTGAAGTAATCCCAGTCCGGCGAGGTGCGCATCAGATAGCCGATATGCTGGTTTGAGGGCAGGGCGCTGCGTTCGCTGCTGTAGCTTTCCATCAGGCGCAGGCGGGGCATGCCGGTCTTGCGGATCCCGTTGAGCCACGCGGGGCATTGCGCCGCCTGTAGCGCCAGCCGCGGGGTCAGTTTGGGTGGATTGGTCAGCCCGCCGCGCGTTTGCCGCTCTCGCCGTGAGGCGACGGGCACATCCACCGTCAGCACCAGCGTGTGAAACCCGCTGTCCTTGACCCGTTTGAGAATATTGGCGCGAATGGTCGGATCACGCGGCGGATATAACTGAAACCAGCCTTGGGTCCCGGCATGAGGTCCCACATCCTCTGGCAATTGGCTGGCCACGGTGGACAGCGTGTAGGGAATGTTTTCCCGCGCTGCCGTCCGCGCCAGCATCTGTTCGGCCCCCGGCCAGATCAGCCCTGACATGCCGACAGGGGCGATCCCGAATGGCAGCGGGTAGCTTTGGTTCAGAAATGTCGTCGTCAGGTCAGGTTCAAACTCGCCATGGAGAATGGAAGGGCTCAGCATGACCTGATCCAGCGCTGTGCGGTTGCGCCTTTGCGTGGCCTCAACCCCTGTCGCGCTGTCGAGGTATTCCCAGACAAAATGCGGGATCCGGCGTTTCGCGCGCGCCTTCAGATCGGCGATGGCGGGGTATTGGGCGTGCAATGACATGGCGCGATGCTATGGCGGCGGTGGTGTGGGGTGCAACGGCAGGATGCCTCTGGCGGGCGTTTTTTTGGCAAGATGATGCAGGGCAGAACGGAAAGAGAACAAGTCTTTCCCTGTGGGGCGAAACGGGCTATTTAGACCGCATGAGCAGTTTTTCCGAAGATGACGCGTTTGAGGCGGCAGCGGTCCCGCTGAGCCAGCGGGCGATGGCGCGGCCAGCGGCCCCCTATCTGGATGGTCTGAACCCCGCGCAACGCGAGGCGGTCGAGACCCTGGAAGGGCCTGTCTTGATGCTGGCGGGTGCTGGTACTGGCAAGACAAAGGCCCTGACCACCCGCATCGCGCATTTGCTGCTGACAGGCACGGCCCGCCCGCATGAGATTTTGGCGGTGACCTTTACCAACAAGGCTGCCCGCGAGATGAAATCGCGGATTGGTGGGATGTTGGGCGAGGCGGTTGAAGGCATGCCATGGCTGGGCACGTTTCATGCAGTCTGCGCGAAACTTCTGCGCCGTCATGCTGAATTGGCGGGGCTGAAGTCGAACTTCACCATTCTTGATACGGACGATCAGATCCGCCTGATGAAGCAGTTGATCGTGGCCGATGGGATCGACGAAAAGCGTTGGCCTGCGAGGATGCTGTCGGGGATTATCGATGGCTGGAAAAACAAGGCGATCACACCCGAGAATATCCCGGTCGCTGACAGCGGGGCATTCGATCACAAGGCACCGGCGCTTTATGCTGCCTATCAGCGCCGCTTGCTGGAACTGAACGCCGTCGATTTTGGCGACATCCTGCTGCATATGGTGGTGATCTTTCAGAAAAACGCCGATGTGTTGGCGCAATACCGTCGCTGGTTCCGCTACATCCTTGTCGACGAGTATCAGGATACCAACGTCGCCCAATATTTATGGCTGCGCCTTTTGGCGGATGGTCACAAGAATATTTGTTGCGTGGGTGACGACGACCAGTCGATCTATGGTTGGCGCGGGGCCGAGGTGGGCAACATCCTGCGGTTTGAAAAGGACTTTCCGGGCGCGCATGTTGTGCGGTTGGAAGAGAATTACCGCTCGACCGGGCATATTCTGGCTGCCGCCTCTGGCGTGATTGCGGCCAATAAGGGGCGGCTGGGAAAGACCCTGTTCACCTCTGGCGACGACGGGGAAAAGGTCCGTCTGATCGGCCATTGGGATG
>JAHDGO010000249.1 GCA_020627605.1 Yoonia sp. | reverse complement strand
TTCTTTTTGGTGCGTTTGGTATCACGTGCCATCTGTCAGCCTCCTTATTTCTTCTTACCGGCAATGGCCTTTGCAGGGCCTTTGCGTGTGCGTGCGTTGGTCGAGGTACGCTGACCACGGACCGGCAGGTTGCGGCGGTGGCGCAGACCACGGTAGCAGCCAAGGTCCATCAGGCGCTTGACGTTCATCTGCACTTCGCGGCGCAGGTCGCCTTCGACGGTCAGGTTGGCGTCGATATATTCGCGGATCGACAGCACCTCAGCGTCGGACAGGTCATTGACCCGGCGGCTGGCGTCGATCTTGGTTGCTTCACAGATTTCCTGGGCTTTGGCTTTGCCAATCCCGGTGATGTAGGTCAGGGCGATGGGAACCCGCTTTGCAGTCGGGATGTTGACGCCGGCGATACGTGCCACGTGTGCAATTCCTTTTCGTTGCGGGTCCGTCGTACCAGACCCTTTTTTCACAACCGAAGCCCGGACCAATCTGGCGCCGGGCTACGTCATATCGAGGTAGTCTGTGTTGCCGGGCGCGAGCCGGATTCACATATTTGATTCCCTTGCGGGATGGCGCTGTTTAGGGGGCATTGGACAGAGGGTCAACCCGCCGTTAAAAGCGCGGCAGATTTTCGTGAAAATCTGTCGGGCGGACGGGTTTTACGGAAACCCGGCCCTAGTCCAGACAGGCCGAAATGCTTGCAGCAACCTCATCCATGCTGGCCAGACCATCAACGGATTTCAGGTCGCCCTTGGCATAGTAATAGCCGACCAGCGGGCTGGTCTGTTTGTAGTAGGCCATCAGACGGGTGCGCAGGCTTTCTTCGTTGTCGTCTGCGCGACGCTGAAAATCGGAGGCCCCGCAGTTGGTGCATTTCTCATCCGCCGGGATCGGCTTGGTCTTGTCGTTATAGACCTCGCCACAGGCGCCACAGGTGGACCGTGCGGTGATCCTTTCGACCAGCGCGTCATCATCGACCTGCATCTCAATCACGCAGTCAAGGTTTTCACCCATATCGACCAGCAAACGCCCAAGTGCATCGGCCTGCGCCAACGTGCGCGGGAAGCCATCAAAGATGTAGCCACCGCCACCCTGATCATTTTCAAGCTGTTCGCGGATCAGACCAATGACAATCTCATCCGTCACCAGATCACCGCGGTCCATGACGGCGGCAACCTTCTGCCCCATCTCGGTCCCACTGGTGCGGGCAGCACGCAGCATGTCGCCAGTGCTCAGCTGCACCATGTTACGTTCGTCAACAAGCCTGCGTGCTTGTGTCCCCTTCCCCGCCCCCGGCGGCCCCAGCAAAATGATATTCATCGACGCGACGGCCCTTTACGTTTGTTTGCGCTACGCTTGCCACGCAATTGAGACTTCTCAATCAGGCCTTCGTACTGATGTGCCACCAGATGAGACTGGATTTGCTGGATCGTGTCCATCCCCACGGACACAATAATCAGGATCGAGGTGCCGCCGAAGTAGAACGGGATCGCCAGCTCTGCCCGGATGATCTCTGGCAGCAGAGCCACCAGCGCCAGATAGCCGGAGCCAAGCACCAGAATGCGGGTGACGACGTAGTCCAGATATTCTTCGGTCTTCTTGCCGGGGCGGATGCCGGGCACAAAACCGTTCTGGTTCTTGAGGTTCTCGGCGACATCCTCTGTCTTGAAGGCCACCTCGCGGGTGTAGAAATAGGTAAAGAAGATAATCATGCCACCAAAGAAGATCAGGTAAAGCGGCTGTCCGGGGCCAAAGAGGGCAAGGATGGTCGACATCAAGGGCCCGCTGGTGCCGCCGCTGAACGTGCTGATCGTGGTGGGCAGCAACAACAGGGCAGAGGCAAAGATTGCCGGGATCACGCCAGCCGGGTTGACCTTGATCGGCAGGTGGCTGCTGGAGCCATCATAGACCTTCATACCGCGCTGCTGGCGCGGGTACTGGATATGGATCTTGCGCAGCGACCGCTCCATGAAGACCACAAAGGTCAGCACAACAGCCAGCATCAGGATGATCCCGATCACCACCACCGGGCTGATCGCACCGGACCGGCCCTGTGACAGGAACTGCGCCATGGCAGCCGGAATTTCAGCAATGATCCCAACAAAGATGATCAGCGAGATACCGTTGCCGATACCGCGTGCGGTGATCTGCTCACCCAGCCACATCAGGAACATCGTGCCACCCACAATGGTGATCACGGTGGAGGCCTGAAAGAAGAAGCCAGGGTTGGCCGCAAGACCACCAGCCTCAAGGCTGACAGCAAGGCCGTAGGCCTGTGCGGTGGCCAGGACCACGGTGCCGTAGCGGGTATATTGGTTCAGCTTGCGGCGGCCCGCCTCCCCCTCTTTCTTGAGGTTTTTCAGCGGCTCCCACATGGACCCCAACAACTGCATCACGATCGAGGCAGAGATGTAGGGCATGATGCCAAGGGTAAAGATCGCCATCCGGCTGAGTGCACCACCGGTGAACATCGACAGGATGCCCCCGATACCCGCCTGCGCGTCTTCCATGAACTGTTGCAGGGCGATGGCGTCGATCCCCGGCACAGGGATGAAGGTACCAAGGCGGTAGATGATCAACAGACCAATCGTGAAGAGGATGCGCTGGCGCAACTCGGTTGCCTTGCCAAACGCGCTCCAACTGACGTTGGCTGCCATTTGCTCTGCTGCAGAAGCCATATGGGTCTCTTTATATGAAAACGCCGCTGACAGATCCCCCGTCAGCGGCGTTTGGGAAAACTCGAGTGGTTATGTAAGCGACGGTGTCGCCGCTCACAAGGTTTTACTCTGCCGCTGCCGGTGTTGTGACGGTCAGTGAGCCGCCGGCCTTTTCGACAGCCTCGACAGCGCCCTTGGAGGCACCGGTTACCGTGATCTTGGCTTTCGCCTTGAAATCACCCTTGGCCAGGACGCGGATGCCGTCCTTTTTGCGACGGACCAGACCGGATGCGATCAAGGCGTCCTCGGTGATGTCGGCCTTGGCGTCGATCTTGCCTTCGTCGATGAATTTCTGGATCAGGCCCAGGTTGATGACAGCGAATGTCTTGCGGTTCGGCTTGTTGAAGCCGCGCTTTGGCAGACGCTGGTAAAGCGGCATCTGGCCGCCCTCGTAGCCTTTGATGGCCACACCGGAGCGTGATTTCTGACCTTTGATACCCCGGCCACCGGTTTTACCCTTGCCAGAGCCCGGGCCACGGCCAACACGCTTTTTGCGTTGGGTGGCGCCTTCGTTGTCGGACAGTTCATTCAGTTTCATTGTCGCTTCTCCTTTTGCCGGAATTGGCCCCCAGCGACGGGAGCGGCCAAACACGGCGTTTACATCTGAGTCGGGGCAGCGTGCCTGCCGACTGGGGGCGTATAGACGGGGTGGGGTGAGGCGTCAAGGATGGTGGTGAGGTGGTCGGGCAGCGCCCGGACCTCGGGGTGGGCGCGCCGAGGTCACTTCGAAAGATGGCATCACATCACGCCTGACGGTAGTGTTGTTCGTACCGCTGCAAAAGGGCCCTCCCCATGGGGGAGGTGTCGCCATTGTCACTCGGACCGATGGCGCGAAAATGGCGGCCGCTGCCCGGCAAGCCGGGCGAGAGGCTGACTAGCCAGCAAGATCCTTAAACTCAGTGTCAGCTATGCCGACGAAGCGGGCGTTGATTGTCGGCAAGACTAAACCCACAGGACACAACCGCCCGGCCCAGTCCGGGCATCGCCCGACCTCCCCCAGGAGGGCGATTTTGCAAAGATTGCAGCAGATTGCATGGTATTGGTAGTAGCCAAGCTCTGCCAAATTGAGAGCGTGATGCCCTCCATGTCGGCCGCTGCCCGAACTGTGCCTGATGTCGCACAGGGCACTGAGCGGACATTGCGTGCCGAAATGGTCCAACCGCCTCAACAGAAAGACGCCCCGCAGTTCCCTGCGAGGCGCCTAAAATTTCTAGCTTATCCGGGGCTCTGCCCGTTCGCGCCTGAAACGCTCCACCGGAGCGTTTCCGAGGCGGCGTTCACCCACGCTCTTCGATGATCTCCACCAGATGCGGGATGGAGTTCACCATGCCG
>JAHDGO010000248.1 GCA_020627605.1 Yoonia sp. | reverse complement strand
CCGGCATCATCGAAACCAACTTCCGTCAGGAATGTGAAACCGACCTCTTTGGTGAACAGGCCGTGCTTTGCGGTGGTCTGGTTGAACTGATCCGCATGGGGTTCGAGACATTGGTCGAAGCCGGGTACGAGCCCGAAATGGCCTATTTCGAATGCCTGCACGAGGTGAAGCTGATCGTCGACCTGATCTACGAAGGCGGCATCGCGAACATGAACTATTCGATCTCGAACACCGCTGAATATGGCGAGTATGTCTCTGGCCCGCGCATCCTGCCATATGCTGAAACAAAGCAGCGCATGAAGGACGTGCTGACCGACATCCAGACTGGCAAATTCGTGCGTGACTTCATGCAGGAAAACGCCGTTGGGCAGCCTTTCTTCAAGGCGACCCGCCGCATCAATGATGAACACCAGATCGAGCAGGTCGGTGAAAAGCTGCGCGCGATGATGCCGTGGATTTCTGACGGCAAGATGGTCGACAAGGCCAAGAACTGATCACAAAGAAGGCCCGGCATTTGCCGGGCCTTTCTGCTTTAGCGGAATGGCTGTGGGCCGGGGCCGTCCTTTGCCAGACTTGATTTTTCGTCGTTGGATTTGTTTCTGGTGCGATTGATGCTCCAGATGCCAAAGATGATGCCAGCGCCCAATGTCACGAACGCCAGTGCGGGAACCAGAAATCCGGCTTCCATGGTGTCTCTCCTCATGTTTGTGTCGTATGACTTGCGGAAAAAACACCTGACGCATTGATCTGTTCCACGGGCGGACCAATTGTCGCAAACGCGACCCGCATCTGATCTGAGGAACACGCCACCAATGGCCAGCCAACCGACCCTGAAAAACTGGCTCTCAATCGCCGCCCTCGGGTTGATCTGGGGCGCAACCTTCATGGTCGTGGCCATCGCGTTAGAAGGCTACGGGCCGCTGACCGTGGCCTGTGCCCGCACCACGTTGGGTGCGGTGGCACTGCTGTCTCTGATGCAGTTTTTGCGGCGGCCTTGGCCGGACTTTACCCCCCGGATGATCAAATATCTCGTCGTGATTGGTCTGTTGAACACCGCGCTGCCATTTGCCCTGCTCAGCTGGGGGCAGCAATTTGTGCCATCGGCCTTTGCCGGGATCTCCATGGCGGCACTGCCGCTGTTCGTCTTGCCGTTGGCGCATGTGTTCACCGACGAAAAGATGAGCCTGCGCAATACATTAGGCGTCGTTCTTGGATTTGTCGGGGCAACAGTTCTGATTGGCCCCGGCGTCTTGCAAATCGGCACGGGGATGGAACCGCTTGGCCAGATCGCCTGTGTCGCGGCCTCGCTGTCCTATGCGGTATCGAGCATCATGACCCGACGCTGCCCGCCGATTGATCCGGTCGTGATGTCGGCATTGCTGCTGTGCGTCGGCTCTGCCGCGCTGATGCCAGCGATGCTGCTGATCGAGGGTGTGCCCAGCCTGGGTGCGACCCGACCGACGGTGGCCATCATCGCCCTGGGGCTGGTGCCAACTGCATTTGCCGCCCTGTTGCGGGTCGCCACGATCCAGACAGCGGGGGCCATTTTCATGACCTTGGTGAATTATCAGGTGCCCGTCTGGTCGATGATCTTTGGCGCATGGATATTGTCAGAGGTGCTGCCACTGCGGTTCTTCGTGGCATTGGCGCTGATCCTGACAGGGCTGATGATCAGCCAATGGGCCAGCCTCAAACGTCTACTTGCCTAAACTGCCGCTTCAACCTCGGCCACGATGCCATCCACGACCTGTGCAAGCAGGCCGTCGTCTTCGCACTCGGCCATGACGCGGATCAACGGCTCTGTCCCGGATTTTCGGATCAAGAGCCTGCCCTTGCCGGTCAGTTTCGCCTCTGCATCTGCGATCGTTGCCTTGACTGCATCCGCACCCAACGGATCCTGACCGACGGCATAACGCACGTTTTTCAACATCTGCGGCACGGTCTCAAAGCTCTTGGTCAGGGCAGAGGCCGGTTTCCCGGTTTCGATCATCGCGGCAAGAAATTGCAACCCGGCCAGCAGCCCGTCGCCGGTTGTCGCGTAGTCGGTCATGACAATATGCCCCGACTGTTCACCCCCGAGATTCCAGCCGTTTGCCCGCATCGCCTCGACCACATAGCGGTCGCCGACGCCGGTGCGTTCCAGATGCAGACCGCGCGCGTCAAGATAGCGTTCCAGCCCGAGGTTGGACATGACGGTGGCCACCAATGTGCCGCCATTCAGCCTGTCCTGATCGGCCCAGCGGCCCGCCATCAGCGCCATGATCTGATCGCCGTCAGCCACCTGCCCTTTTTCATCAAGGATCATCACGCGGTCAGCATCCCCATCAAGGCAGATGCCCACATCGGCCCCTTCACGCAGGATGGTTTCTGCTGCCGTCGCAGTGCTGGTCGATCCGCAACCTTCATTGATGTTATAACCATCTGGGCTGACGCCTACGGGGATGACCGTTGCACCCAGTTCCCACAAAACCTCTGGTGCCACCCGGTGCGCCGCACCATTGGCGCAATCGATCACGACTTTCAGCCCATCAAGGCGCATGCCTGCGGGAAAGGTTGATTTCACACGCTCGGCATAGCGGAATCGCCCGTCGTCGATCCGCTTGGCCCGGCCGATGTTCTGCGCCTGTGCCGGTTCGATGTCACCGGCGACCAGCGCCTCGATCTGCGCTTCGGCCTCGTCCGACAGTTTGAAACCGTCAGGGCCAAAAAACTTGATCCCGTTGTCGTGGTGCGGATTGTGGCTGGCAGAGATCATGATGCCCATGTCAGCCCGCATCGAGGTCGTCAGCAACCCCACCGCAGGCGTCGGCACAGGCCCAAGTAAAAGCACGTTCATGCCCGTGCTGGTCAACCCGGCAGTCAGCGCATTTTCGAACATATAGCCGGACAGCCGCGTATCCTTGCCAATCACCACGCGGTGCCCATTGGACCCATCATTGCGAAAGAACCGCCCCGCCGCCGCGCCGATCTTCAGCGCCATATCAGCGGTCATCGGATAGGTGTTGGCCTTGCCGCGCACCCCGTCAGTGCCAAAAAGTTTGCGTGTCATGTCATTGCCGCCCCGCCGATTGCCCATTCCAGATCCAACGCCTGTTTAGTTGCGACAATATCGTGAACGCGCAGGAATTGCACACCCCTGCGCGCGGCAAAAAGCGCCACCGCGACTGAACCACTGACGCGGTCGCTGGCCTCTGCCGCGCCGCTGATTGTCCCGATGAACCGTTTGCGGGATGCCCCCAGCAGGATCGGACAGCCCAGACCGTGGAAAATGGCGATACCGCGCAGCAAGGTCAGATTATGTTCCAACGTCTTGCCAAAACCTATCCCCGGATCAACGACGATCCTGTCACGTGGAATACCGGCGGCGACGGCGGCATCCACACGTGCTGCCAGAAAATCATAGACGTCCAGCAGCACATCATCATAACTGGGATCGTTCTGCATGGTTGCGGGGTCACCCTGCGCATGCATCAGGCAGACCGGCGCGCGGGCGCGGGCGGCGACCCCTGCCAGTGCGGGATCAAACATCAGGGCGGCCACGTCATTGATCAGGGTCGCGCCGGCGTCCACTGCCGCCTGCCCCACCGCCGCCTTGCGCGTATCGATCGATATCGGCACTGTGCTGGCCGCGCGAATGGCCGCAATGACAGGCGCAGTGCGCGCGATCTCGTCACTGACGGGCACCTCTGCGGCACCGGGGCGCGTGCTTTCACCGCCCACATCAATGATCGTCGCACCGGCATCCTGCATCGCCTGCGCATGGGCAAGCGCCGCCGCTGGCGCGTCGAAAAGCCCGCCATCGGAAAAGCTGTCTGGCGTGACGTTGAGGATGCCCATCAATTGCGGCGTGCCCATGTCCAGCCCGGCAACAGGTGCGCGATGGTCCGTCAGCCGGTCAAGCACCCCGGCGGGCACTTCGCCTGCCGGCACCTGTTCGACACCACCGCCGCGTTCATGCACGGCAACCGGATCAAACCAGCAAATGCCGCCCGCCAACGGAAAACTGTGCCGCGTCGGGACTTCGCCAAAGCGGGCGACCGGGCGG
>JAHDGO010000247.1 GCA_020627605.1 Yoonia sp. | reverse complement strand
ACGCGCGGAAAGATCGAACTATCCGCAACGCGCAGCCCCTTGACCCCGATCACGCGGGTTTCAGGGTCCACCACGGCCATCGGGTCGCCCGGATCACCCATCTTGCAGGTGCCGCAGGGGTGATAGGCGCTTTCGGCATGGTCGCGGATGAAATCATCCAGCGCGTCGTCAGATTGCGCATCATCGCCCGGCTGAATCTCACGCCCCCGGAATTCATCAAATGCCGGTTGCGCAAAAATCTCACGCGTCAGGCGGATGCAGGTGCGGAAATCCTCCCAATCCTCGGGATGGGACATATAGTTGAATGCGATCTTCGGATGTTCACTGGGATCAGCCGACCGCAGGGTGACCTGACCCCGCGACTTTGACCGCATGGGGCCCACATGGGCCTGAAAGCCGTGACCGTCAGGGGCCACCTTGCCATCATAGCTGACGGCAATCGGCAGGAAGTGGAACTGGATATCGGGGTACCTGATCCCGGCCTTGGACCGGATGAACCCCGCGCTTTCAAACTGGTTTGAACTGCCAAGGCCGGTTTTCCACAACAGCCACTCGAGCCCGATCTTCGCCTTGCCGCGCAGGTTCCAATACTGGAAAAGCGAGACGGGCTTGGTCGCGGCCTGCTGGATATACAGCTCCAGATGATCCTGCAGGTTCTGGCCAACGCCGGGGCGGTCGGCGACCACGTCAATGCCGTGTTCCGCCAGATGTGCGGCAGGGCCGATCCCCGACAGCATCAAGAGCTTGGGCGAGTTGAGCGATGATGCCGCGACGATCACTTCCTTGTTCGCGGTGATCACTTCGACCTTGCTGCCGCGGCTGACCTCGACGCCGACGGCACGGCCATCCCTGATCACGATCTTGCGGGCAAAGGCCCGGGTCAGCGTGCAATTGGGGCGTTTCAAGGCGGGGCGCAGATAGGCGGTGGCTGCCGACCAGCGCCGACCTTTGTAGATGGTGGCATCAAAGGGGCCGAACCCCTCTTGCTGTTCACCGTTGTAGTCACCGGTCACAGGATAGCCCGCCTGCGCACCAGCCTCGACAAAGGCGCGCGTCAGCGGGTTCTTGCGGGGGCCGCGCGTGACATGCAGCGGGCCGTCGGTGCCGCGCCACGCCGGATCGCCGCCATGGCCGCCGTCGTGCCAGTGTTCCATCCGTTTGAAATAGGGCAGCACATCGGCATAGGCCCAACCATGCGCACCGCTTTCCGCCCAATGGTCATAGTCGCAGGCATGGCCGCGCACATAAATCATCCCGTTGATTGAGGATGAGCCCCCGATGACCTTGCCGCGCGGGGTCACAAGCTGCCGCCCACCCAGATGCGGTTCGGGTTCGGACTTCATGCCCCAGTCATAAAGGCTCATATTCATCGGGTAGGACAGGGCCGCCGGCATCTGAATGAAAGGGCCAGCGTCGCTGCCACCGTGTTCGATGACCAGCACGCTTTGGCCTGCCTCGGCCAGACGATAGGCGATGGCGCACCCGGCAGAGCCTGCGCCGACAATGACATAATCGGCCTGCATCTAGAAAGGTGCCTCCATGTCGCCCATGCGGACGTAGACGCCTTTGATCTGGCTGTAGTGCTCAATTGCGGCCTTAGAGTTTTCGCGCCCCACGCCGGACAGTTTCGAACCGCCGAAGGGGGCCTCTACCGGGGCGTCATTATAGGTGTTGATGTAGCAGGTTCCGGCCTCGAACCCCGCCACCATGCGGTGGGCACGGGTCAGATCGGCGGTAAAGACACCTGCCGCCAGACCGAATTCGGTGGCATTGGCGCGGGTCAGCACCTCTTCCTCGGTCTCAAAGTCCAGCACCGACATGACCGGGCCAAAGATTTCGTCAGTGGCGATTGTCATGTCGTCGGTGACATCGGCAAAGACGGTGGGTTCGAGAAAGAAACCGTCACGGTCCACGCGATTGCCGCCGGTGACCAGCCGTGCGCCTTCGTCCTTGCCCTTGGCGATGAAGCCTTCGACGATATCGCGCTGACGTTCCGACACCATGGGGCCGAAATTGACCTCCGGGTCCTGCGGGTCGCCCATCTTGACGCCTTTCAGCCGTTCGGTGAGCCGCGCAAGGAAGGCTTCTTTGATGCCCTTTTGCACGAACACCCGCGTGCCGTTGGAACAGACCTGACCAGAGGAATAGAAGTTGCCAAGGATCGCGCCAGAGACCGCGTTTTCCAGATCGGCATCGTCAAAGATCACAAGTGGGGATTTGCCCCCCAGCTCCATGGTGACGTGACGCATGCCTTCGGCAGCGGCGGCATAGACCTTCTTGCCCGTCGGCACTGACCCGGTCAGCGACACCTTATCAACGCGCGGGTCGGTGATCAGCGCGGCACCAACTGCACCATAACCCTGCACGACGTTGTAGACGCCTGCGGGGGCACCGGCCTCTACCAGAATTTCCGCAACCTTCAGCGCGCAAAGCGGTGTGGTTTCAGAGGGTTTGAATACCATGGTGTTGCCGCAGGCCAGCGCAGGCGCGCCCTTCCAGCAGGCGATCTGCGTGGGGTAGTTCCACGCGCCGATGCCCACGCAAACGCCAAGCGGCTCACGCCGGGTATAGACAAAATCATCCCCCAGTTGGATGTGCTCCCCGGTGATCGCGCCAGCCAGACCGCCGAAATATTCCAGCGCGTCGGCACCCGATGTGGCGTCAGCCACACTTGTTTCCTGATAGGGTTTGCCGGTGTCATAGGTTTCCAGCACGGACAGATCGTGGTTGCGTTCACGCATGATCTCGGACGCCCGGCGCAACACGCGGCCTCGTTCCGTGCCGGACCAGCCTGCCCATTCCTTTTGCGCGGTGCGGGCGGCCGTCAGCGCCTGTTCGATGATGGCCGGCGTGGCAGCATGCAGCGTTGCAATCACCTCGCCCGTGGCAGGATAGATGACGGGGATTTCTTCGCCCGCCGTGTCTTCGACATATTGGCCGTTAATGAAGTGGCTGGCGGTAGGTTGTGTTTGCATGTGTTGGTGCCTCCGGCGGGAGTTTATTGGGCAAGATGATGAGGGCTATTCGCCCCGCGGGAACCGCTGGTTTTCTTCCAGCACGTTCAGGTCCATGTGGTTGCGCATGTAGCGTTCAGACGCTTTTTGTAGTGGCTGATAATCCCACGGGTAGTAGTCGCCGTTACGCAACGCCTCGTAAACGACCCACCGGCAGGCCTGTGACTGGCGCACGGCGGAATCAAAGGCGTCAAGGTCCCAGCGGGCTTCGGATTTGGCGCGCAGCTGGGTGACAGTGCCTTGATGTGCTGGCACTTCGGCCAGGTTGGTCAGCTCCTGCGGATCAGCCTCCAGATCAAAAAGCTGATCAGGATCAAGGGCGCAGCGATTGTATTTCCATTTGCCATAGCGCAGCGAGACAAGCGGCGCATAGGAGCCTTCGGCGGCATATTCCATCGCCACCGGCGTGTCGCGTGTGCCGCCCTGCCCCAGATGCACAAGGCTTTCGCCCGTCGTCCACGGGGCGACTTCGGACATGTCGATGCCCGCGAGTTCACAGAGCGTTGGCGTCACATCGATGTTGCTGACGGGTGTTTCGTTCAGCCCCGGTTCCATGTCCGGGCTGGCGATCATCAGTGGCACACGCGCTGACCCTTCATAGAATGACATCTTGAACCACAACCCCCGCTCTCCCAGCATATCGCCATGGTCGGACACAAACAGGATCGTGGCATTCTGCCGCGTATCCTCCAGCACCTGCAGCACCTCACCCACCTTGTCGTCCAGATAGCTGATATTGGCGAAATAGGCACGACGGGCGCGTTGGAGGTGGTCGTCTGTGATGTTAAAGTTGTCGCGGTCGTTGGCATCCAGAATGCGCTGGGAATGCGGATCCTGTTCCTCATAGGGGATTGGCCCAACCGTCGGCATCAGGTGGTCACAATCGGCGTAAAGGTCCCAGTATTTCTTGCGTGCCACGTATGGATCATGCGGATGGGTGAAGCTGACGGTGAGGCACCACGGACGGTCGTCGTGGCCGCGCGCCAGATCGTAAAGTTTGCGGGTCGCGTGATAGGCAACCTCGTCATCATATTCCATCTG
>JAHDGO010000246.1 GCA_020627605.1 Yoonia sp. | reverse complement strand
CGCGACATAGTCGCGACAGCCGATGCTGCCAGCCTGAGCACCTATGCGGGGCGGGGCATTATTGCGCCCGGTGGCAAACACTTTGGCAGCCTGCTTGCCAGACCGGCCTCGGCAGAGGTTGTGGCAAGTGCTGATCTTGTGATCGCTGTCGGCACAGAATTGTCCGAAGTCGACCTGTGGCGTGATCATCTGGGTCACAAAGCGCGTCTTTTGCGGATCGATAAGGACCCTGCTGAACTATACGATACGGATGCAAGCACGCTGCTGCGCGCGGATGCCGCGCAAATGGCGAAAGAGGTTTGGCGCCAGCGCGACCGGTGGCAGACGTCAACAGATTGGCGTGATGAGGAAGTGGCAGATTTTCGCAATCGCATGCGCGCCGAAATCGACGCCGAACGCCCCGGTATCCTGCCCGTTGCTGATGCGTTGAAAGAGGCGCTGCCTGCTGACACGATGATCTATTCCGACATGACCCAATTCGCCTATGCGGCCAAAGAGGTCTATCCGATGGACCGCCCCGGCCACTGGCACCACCCCTACGGGTTCGGCACGCTGGGCTATGCACTCCCCGCCGCCATTGGGGGCAAGGTGGGTTTGGGGGACCAGCCTGTCGTGGCCATCCTTGGCGACTACGGCTTTCAGTACACGGTGCAGGAACTGGCGGTTGCCGTCGAGCTTGGCCTGACCCTGCCCATCATCATCTGGGACAACGGCAAACTCGGCGAGATCGAGGACAGCATGGTGCGTGCCCAGATCGCCCCCAACGCTGTCGTACAGCGCAACCCGGATTTCCTGAAACTGGCAGAGGCCTATGGCGCCGCATCCGCTGCACCCAAAACCTTGGCTGCGTTCCAAGAGGCGCTGAAAACAGCCCTTGCCGCTGATGGGCCCACCGTGATCCGTGTCACGGCGGATATTGCCCTTACCAGCAGCTGACGAGGACGGTGATATCCCGCGCGCGCGCCGCGAGTGTCACAGCATTCAACGGCACTTCGGCGGCGTCGCGGCGGGCGGTGATCCCGGCGGTGGCCAGGGCCTCTGCGATGCGGTCGGCCTTGACGGCAAAGCTCACGTCTTCTGGCAACGCTTGTGCCGTGTCGCCCGCCCTTGGCAGCAACATACCCAGAACCGCACCACTGGCGTCCAGCACAGGGCCGCCAGCGTCACCCTCAGACGCGGCCAATGCCAACCGCACAATGGTCTCTTCGCCGCGCAATCCCCGCAAATCGACCAGCCGCCCGAACGACAGTGTCGCCGCACCCAGCACACCGCCAAAGGGGTAGCCCGCCACGGTCACGTCGTCCTGCAAGCGCGGCACGGCTGTTTGCAAAGTGGCATAGTCCAGCGGGATCAGATCGTCGCTGGGACGCAGCAGGGCGAGGCCCAGATCAGGATAACTGGCCAGCACCGTGGCGTCCTGATCGCGATCCAGCGTAATCCGGCTGCACCCGTCAACAGCAGCGGTCGAGGTCACGACGTCACCGGCGTTTGAGACGTAAAAGCCGCTGCGCGAATACTGCGGTTGTCGCACCTGCAGACCAGACACCATGTCGATCGCCTGATTTTCGCTGACCGGCACAAGATTGGGGTCAAGCACACCGTCTAGCGGGGTGAAACTTTCGCGCATCACCTCCAGCACGCGGGCGCGGCGGGCGTCATCACGCGCGGGCCAGACAAGGGTAAAGCCCTTGATCAGCCCATCCTGCAAACTGGCCGTGGTGAAAGAATGGATGTTGTCGTCAATGCCCTCGATAAAGAAGCCGTCGCGGCCAAACTGGCGGTCACCGTCAACGGGGATCACCTCCAGCGATTGCATGACCTCGTAAAGGCCACGTAGCTTGCCTGTGTCACCGGGTTGCGAGATCAGCAGCAAACGCGCCCCGGCCACCGTGCCGGTTGCGTCAAACTGTGCAAAAGGCGGCTGATAGCTGGCGAAGGACACAGCGGCCGTGGGCACCTCCAGCGCGATCCCAGTTGTGTCGTCGCGCAACATCTGCATGTCCAGATCGGCCAGAACGGCGTTGTACTGTTCCAACAGCAGGGCGCGCTGACGGGTGGTCAGCACGCCTGTGGGTTCTTGCAGGTTAGCCTCTTGCCAGGCCTGCATGGAAGCGCGGGTGCCACGCCCGAATGACCCATCGATCGCAGCGGTGTAATAGCCGCCCCATGCCAGTGCCTTTTGCAGCTCCTGACGTTGCTCGCGTGTCAGCGCGGCCTCTGATGCGCGCGCTTCTCGCAGGGTTTCCTGCGCACCGGGGATCGGGTTGACCTCTGGCAGGGCAGGCACAGCGGGGGCCACGGCCGATGCAGAGGTGCCGCCACCTATCGGCCAGAACTGTTGCTCGAACCGTGTGCCGTTTTGCAGGTAGCTGTCCGACGGAATTTGCCCCGTCGCCAGCAGGCGCGACAATTCACGCCGCGCGGTATTCTCGGGGTAGGGGCCGATCACAATGCCGTAAAACCCACGGCCAAGGTAATAGCCCTGCACATCCTCGAACCGGCGGGCATAGGCGCGGGCGCGCTCTTGCGCCTCGGCCAGGGTGCGGCTCGCCTCTACCTGCACCCAGACATTGGACTGGGCCGTAGCAGCGGACGCAGACAGACAAAGAAAAAGGACAGCAACAAACGCGCGCAACATGGCACCCTCAGCAACAGACAGCAGGTTGCATGATGGCTTGGCGCGCTATGCCCGTGAAGGCAAGTCAATCCTGCGGTGATGCCGCGTCAAAGTGGCAAAAAATCCCACGCCGTTGCCCAATTGACCCTTGGCCGCCAGCGCCCTATTGCAGGGGCAAAGCGAACGAGGGCGGTTATGGCGGAAAAACCACGCAGTTTTCAGGAGATCATCCTGCGGCTTCAGACCTACTGGGCGGACAAGGGCTGTGCCATTCTGCAACCCTACGACATGGAAGTGGGCGCCGGCACATTTCACCCTGCCACAACCCTGCGCGCGCTGGGCAGCAAGGCATGGGCCGCCGCCTATGTGCAGCCGTCGCGCCGCCCGACTGACGGGCGCTATGGCGAAAATCCCAATCGTTTGCAGCACTACTACCAGTATCAGGTGCTGATCAAACCCAGCCCGCCGGATCTGCAGGATCTTTACCTCGGGTCGCTCAGGGCCATTGGCATTGATGCCAGCCTGCATGACATCCGCTTTGTCGAAGACGACTGGGAAAGCCCCACGCTGGGTGCCTGGGGTCTTGGGTGGGAAGTCTGGTGCGACGGGATGGAAGTCAGCCAATTCACCTATTTCCAGCAGGTCGGTGGGCATGACTGCAAACCTGTCTCGGGTGAGCTGACTTACGGTCTGGAACGTCTGGCGATGTATGTTCTGGGCGTCGATCACGTGATGGACATGCCGTTCAACGACCCGCAGACGCCTATTGCGCTGACCTATGGCGATATCTTCAGGCAGACCGAACAGGAATACTCGCGCTGGAACTTCGACGTGGCCGATACCGACACGCTGCTGCAGCATTTTCTGGATGCCGAGGCAGAGTGCAAGCGCATCCTCGACAGCCCGGCAGAGGACCCAAAGACCGGTAAGCGCATCATCATGGCGCACCCGGCCTATGACCAATGCATCAAGGCGTCCCATGTCTTTAACCTGCTGGATGCGCGCGGCGTGATTTCGGTCACCGAGCGGCAGGCCTATATCGGGCGTGTCCGGACACTGGCCAAGGCCTGTGCCGATGCATTCGTCCAGACAGAGGCCGGCGGGGCCGCAGCCTGATGGCGAGGATTGTGATCGTGGCGATGCTTCTGATCGGGGCGGCGGCAGGTGCGCTGCTCTATTACCAGCAGATCTATGCCTACTATGGCGAGGTGCAGGCGGAGACCGTTGCGCTGACCGCTGTCAGCACCGGTGTGCCCGAACCTGTTGTGATCAGTGACTTTCAGGGCATCGACGCTGACAGCAGCCCGCTGCGCTATCGCGCCTGTTTCCAGATGCCGTTGAGCCTTGCCACGCTGACGGAGACCTACCAGATCGTTGAAGAGGCCGAACCGCGCGTCGCCCCGCCGTGGTTCGATTGCTTTGATGCCGCCCAGATCGGCCCGGACC
>JAHDGO010000245.1 GCA_020627605.1 Yoonia sp. | reverse complement strand
GGGCGGCTGGATGGCGGTTTTCGCAACGGCGCTTTTCATCCCCTACGCGGCCGCGATGGTGCCGATTTTCAATCGCATACCCTTTCTGGCGATTTCCAACTTTTACTGGACGGTGCCATTGTTGCTGACGCTTTATGCGATCTTCCTGCGCCACAGGCCCGGTATTGCACAGGGATTCCTGTTTGGTGCGGGTTTGCTTTCCCTGTCGATCGTGATCCGTTCACTGGATATGATACTTTGCGACGTCTGGCCGATTGGCACCCATTTCATCTGGCATATCCTGAACGGGATCATGTTGGGCTGGATGATCCATGTTTACATCCGCCATATGCTTGCGACCGGACGCGCCGGGCGCTAAACGCGGGGGCGAGTTTTACCGGAGAGACCGATGTCCATTGATACCGAAACCGCCCGCCGCGTGGCCAAACTGGCCCGCATCAAGGTGGAAGACGAGGCGCTGCCAGCGCTGGCGCAGGAATTCAGCGCGATTCTGGGATTTATCGAACAGCTCAACGAGGTTGATGTCGACGGTATCGAGCCCATGACATCCGTCACCCCGCAACGCCTGAAGCGGCGCGTGGATGAGGTGACAGACGGCAGCCAGCCAGAGGCGGTGCTCAAGAATGCACCTGACGCCCGCGAAGGGTTCTTTGCCGTGCCGAAGGTGGTTGAATAATGACTGATCTGACAAAACTGACAATCGCCGGTGCCCGTGACGCGATGCGCAAGGGCGACACGACAAGTGCAGAAATCACCGATGCCTGCCTGAATGCCATCGAAGGGGCAGGGGCGCTGGGTGCCTTTGTCCACCACACGCCAGAGATTGCTGCCGATCAGGCGAAAGCCGCCGATGTCCGTATCAAGGCGGGTGATGCGCCGGCCATGTGCGGCATCCCGCTGGGCATCAAGGATCTGTTCTGCACCAAGGGCGTGCCATCGCAGGCCGCGTCCCGTATCCTCGAAGGCTTCAAGCCGGAATACGAATCCACTGTGACAACCCAGCTCTTTGATGCGGGTGCTGTCATGTTGGGCAAGCTGAACATGGACGAATTCGCCATGGGCTCGTCCAACGAAACCTCTGTCTATGGCAATGCAGTCAACCCCTGGCGGCGCGGCAATGATGATGCGGCGCTGACACCGGGCGGGTCGTCCGGTGGCTCTGCCTCTGCGGTTGCGGCTGATCTTTGCCTTGCGGCGACCGGCACTGACACCGGCGGGTCCATCCGTCAGCCAGCGGCCTTCGTCGGGATTACGGGGCTGAAGCCAACCTATGGGCGCGTCTCGCGCTGGGGGATTGTCGCCTTTGCATCGTCCCTTGATCAGGCGGGGCCAATGACAAAAGACGTCCGCGATGCAGCGATCATGCTGGGCGCGATGTGCGGCCATGACCCCAAGGACAGCACCAGCGCCGATTTGCCGGTGCCCGATTTTGAGGCCGCGCTGACCGGCGACATCAAAGGCAAGACCATCGGTATCCCCAAGGAATACCGCATGGACGGCATGCCGGAAGAGATTGAAAAGCTCTGGGCGGATGGCACGGCCATGCTGAAGGACGCTGGCGCGAAGATCGTCGATATCAGCCTGCCACACACGAAATACGCGCTGCCAGCCTACTATGTGATCGCACCGGCAGAGGCCTCTTCGAACTTGGCCCGTTATGACGGCGTGCGCTTTGGCCATCGGGCAAAGCTGGCACAGGGCGATGGTATCACAGAGATGTACGAAAAGACCCGCGCCGAAGGGTTCGGGGCCGAGGTGCAGCGGCGCGTCATGGTGGGGACCTATGTTTTGTCCGCCGGGTTCTATGACGCCTATTACAACCGCGCCCGCAAGGTGCGCGCATTGATCAAGCGCGACTTCGATCAGGTCTTTGCCGATGGGGTCGATGCGATCCTGACACCTGCGACCCCCTCTGCCGCATTTGGGCTGGGCGAAATGGCCAATGCAGACCCGATCCAGATGTATCTCAACGATGTCTTTACGGTCACGGTCAACCTAGCCGGTCTGCCCGGCATCGCCGTGCCGACAGGCGTCGACAAGCAAGGTCTGCCGCTGGGTCTGCAGCTGATCGGGCGGCCGTGGGAAGAGGCGGAACTGCTGAAGGTGGCCTACAGTCTGGAGCAATCCGCCGGATTTGTGGCCAAGCCCGCCAAGTGGTGGTAGGCTGCCAATCAAAGACGATGCAGTGTGACAGGTGACACCAGAATGAAATCAGGGCTTACGTTTGTCGCCGTGGCGGCGGTTATGCTGGGTGCTTGCGCGCCAACGGTTCCCACAGAACAGGGCGTCGGATTTGACGAATTCTCGCAGTTTGAACTGGACCGCGCCCGGCGCGAGGCGGCGCTGCGCGGCCAACCCACGACCATCGTGCCACCTCCACAGGTGACAGGTGTCCCCGGCGCAGCCACCGGTGTGTCAGCAACCGATCTGGCGCGCGCTGGCATCGGTCAGGCCGCGCCGACCGCACCAGCGACCGTCCCGCAGACGGCCGGCAACCTTGGCAGTGACCCGTTGCGCACCCAAGGTATCGATGCATCGCCCACCAATGCAGCCCCTGCGCTGGTTGGGGTCAACAGCGGTGGTCTGTCCGACGAACAGAACTTTGACGCTGTCTCTGGCCGCGAAACGATTGAAAGCGATGCCCAACGCCGCGCCGCACAAGCCGCAGCGCGCGAGCAGGTACAGCCCACAGCCGTGCCGGAACGGCCCGCCAATACCGGACCGAATATCGTGCAATACGCGCTTGGCGCACCCAATGTGAAAGGGCAGGAGTGGTACAGCCGCTCGCTTTTGTCCGGGCAGGGGCGGTTCCAGCGCAATTGCGCCAAATACCTGACAGCCGATGACGCGCAGCGCGATTTTCTGGCGCGTGGCGGGCCAGAACGTGACCGTCTTGGCATTGACCCCGATGGCGACGGCTTTGCCTGCGGCTGGGATCCTGCACCATTCGTGCAGGCGATCCGCAACTGAAACTGACGACACGCCAGTCGCCCAATTGCGGGCCGCGCCGGGATGGTGTGACCCCCGATATGGTTGTGATCCACTACACCGCCATGACAACTGCCGCTGCCGCGGCGAACACGCTTTGCAACCCCGACACCCAGGTTTCTGCCCATTATCTGATTGCGGCTGATGGTGAGGTCATGTCGCTGGTGCCAGAGGCCCTGCGCGCATGGCATGCCGGGGCAGGGCGCTGGGGCGCTGTGACGGATGTGAACAGCCGCGCCATCGGGATTGAACTGGACAACACGGGCTTTACCCCCTTTGCGGCAGCGCAGATGGATGCGCTGGTGGATGTGCTGAAAGGGATCAAGGCGCGCTGGGATATCCGACCGGAACGGGTGATCGGGCATTCTGACATGGCACCGGGGCGCAAGATCGACCCTGGCGGGCGGTTTGACTGGCGCAGATTGGCCCTGGAAGATTTGGCAGTCTGGCCATCGACGGGCGGTGGCAGGACCAACGCAGACAATCTTGCAAAAGCATTTGCATCCGCGATGGCACGCTTTGGCTACACGGCCACGGACGACGCCGCCTTGTTGCTTGCAACCTTTCGCCTGCGCTTTCGTCCGTGGCACGACGGGCCGCTTGATGGCGTCGATCTGGCCATGATCACCGACCTTGCCAGCCGTTTCCCCGTTGACGTGAACGCCGCCTGGGCCTAATCGGGGCGTCGCGCGGATGGCTGGATGGCCGCTTGGGGGCAACCCCGGGAGGAAAGTCCGGACTCCACAAAGCACGGTGCCGGGTAACGCCCGGCGGGGGCAACCCCAGGGAAAGCGCCACAGAGAACAGGTGGCCCGGCACGTCCGGGTCAAAGTGAAACGGTGGGGTAAGAGCCCACCGCGCGAGCGGCAACGCAAGCGGCACGGCAAGCCCCACCGGGAGCAATGCCAAATAGGGACCCCGCGCGGTGGTGATCCTTTCGGGGATATCAGCCGCAGGTTTGCTTGAACCGGAGGGTCCGGGTTGGCAGCTGGAGGGCATCTGGCAACAGATGCTCCAGATGAATGGTCATCCATCTGTCAGCAATGACAGAGGACAGAATCCGGCTTACAGGCCATCCGCGCAAATGATCGGCATCGTGGGGGACATGGCTGAGTTGCAGGACCGTGCGGTG
>JAHDGO010000244.1:3374-4122 GCA_020627605.1 Yoonia sp. | reverse complement strand
CAGTTCCTGCGCCATGGCGGCATCCAGTCCGCTGGCTGCATCCTTGCGCTGCGCACGCAGCGCGAGCGCCGCTTTCTGATACGTGGCCTCAGCGGTCTTGACCGCAGCTGACAGCGCGGCCAGTTCGCCGGTGCCATCATCGATCAACGCCAGCCGCTGGCGCAGGTCTTCCGCAAAACTGTGCAGGTCATCAGGCAGCACGCCGTGTTTGCGCGCCAGGCCGCGGATTGCGAACAGGCGTTCCTCTGCCTCTTCCAGTTCGGACACATTGAATGTCAACGCATCAAGGCAATCCGCGATACCGCGCTGCGCGTCATCAAGCGCTGTCAGTGCCTGTTCGATGGCTTGCAAGGGCGCGTCCAGCTTTCCCTCTGCCTGATCGGCCACGTCCTGCAGCCAACGCAATGCGTCGCCGGCCATGCCCTCTGCCCCATCACGTCCAAGGGCATCGTTGGACTTCCCGATATCCACGCGAATTTTCTCTGCCGCCTGCATCAGGCGACGCCTGGTATCCAGTGCCGCCTCTTCCCCCGGCTCAGGCGCGAGGGCATCAAGTTCTGCCACCGCATGGCGCAGAAAATCCTCTTCCTCGCGCGCCTCGGCGATCCGGGCCTCTGCCGCGGCAAGATCCTTTTGCGCGGCAGCCAAACCGCGCCATGCGGTTCTGAGGACATCCCGATCAGAGGTCAGCCCCGCGTAGTCATCCAGCATCTGCCTGTGGCCACGGGGGTTCAGCAAGCCGCGGTCA
>JAHDGO010000244.1:0-3364 GCA_020627605.1 Yoonia sp. | reverse complement strand
GCCGTGCAACTCCACCAGACATTCCGACAGATTGCGCAGCACCTCGCCACTGACACGCCGGTCGTTGACCCAGGCTGTTTTGCGCCCGTCACGGGTGTTGACCCGGCGCAGGATCAGCTCGCCTTCTTCCGCTGTGATGCCAGCATCCTGCAAAACGGCATGGGCTGGATGGTCGGTTGTCAGATCGAACCACGCCGTGACCTCGCCCTGCGCGGCACCCTGCCGGACCAGCTCTGCCCGGCCGCGCCAGCCCAGCACAAAACCCAGCGCATCAAGCAGGATCGACTTGCCCGCCCCGGTTTCACCGGTCAGCACGTTCAGCCCCGGCTGAAACGCAAGGTCCAGCCGGTCGATGATCAACATGTCACGGATGTCGAGGCCACGCAGCATGACAGCACCCTATCCCTGCAGCGGCTAGAGCCACTCTCCAAGCACGACCTGACGGTAAATGGACGACAACCAGTTGTCGCCCGCCGCCTCTGCCGCAAGCCCACGGCCCGTCAGCAATGCAAAGCTCGCCTCATACCATTCGGTCGACTGATAGTTGAACCCCAGGATCGCACCAGCTGTCTGCGCCTCTTCGGTCAGGCCCAGCGACAAATAGCTTTCGACCAGACGGTGCAGCGCCTCTGGCGTGTGAGTTGTCGTCTGAAAATCCTCGACCACAGTGCGGAACCGGTTGGCAGCAGCAATGTAGTTTTCACGCTTCAGGTAGTAGCGCCCGATTTCCATCTCTTTCGCGGCCAGATGGTTGAAGGCCAGATCAAACTTGCTGACCGCGGCATCGGCGTAAGTTGTGCCGGGATATTGTTCGATCACACGGCGCAGGGCCTGCAGCGCCTGAAAGGTCAGCCCCTGATCGCGCCCGACGTCATCAATCTGATCATAATAGGACAACGCCAGCAGATAAGCGGCATAGGCCGCGTCTTCTTCACGCGGGTAGAAATCCAGATAGCGTTGCGCGGCGGCGCGGCTGTTGGGATAGTCTTCGTCCCGGTGATAGGCATAGGCCTGCATGATCAGCGCACGCTCGGCAAATTCCGAATAGGGGTACAGGCGTTCGATCTCGCCAAAGGTAAAGGCGGCATCATCAGGATTGCCGCTCGCGATCTGGCGTTCGCCTCGCTCAAAGATTTGGCGCGATGACAGCTCATCAAGCGCCTCACCGCCCCTGTCCTGACTGCAGGCCGCCAGCACCACAACGCAGGCCAATGCCGCGACACGCTGCGCCCAGGGGGTTTTGGATTGTGGCTTGGCTGGCATTCTGCTTGCGACCTCATCGACACATCACGGTGACACCTTGGCCGTGCCAGGCGACATCATTGGACCGGGTCTAACATAGAAAAATGGGGTGCAAAATGCCTTTTGACGGCTTGGCGATCAACTCTGATCAGCGCCGTGTCAGGCGACAGCGTCGAGATCCGCCATGCTGACGCCAACACCGGGCAGACGGGCTGCGGTGGCCGCATCACATTCGACCCAGCGCCAGGCGTCAGGCCGGGCAAACAGAGCCCGCAAAAGCTTGTTGGTGATCGCATGTCCGGCCCGGTGACCGCTGTAGCGGCCAAGGATCGGCGCGCCAGCCGTATAAAGATCGCCCAAGGCGTCCAGCATCTTGTGGCGCACGGCCTCGTCGGCGTGGCGCAAACCACCCGGTGTCAGAACCTCGGCCCCGTCAACGACAACCGCGTTTTCAATCGTACCGCCCAGGGCCAGCCCATTGGCACGCATCGCATCTACGTCAGCAGACCGGCAGAAGGTGCGGCTGTCACAGAGCTCGCGCACAAAGGTGCCATTGGCCATGTTCAGCGTCTTGTGCTGCTGGCCAATCGCGGCGTCAGCAAAATCAATCTCAAAATCAATCTGCAATGTCGTTGCAGGCGACAGCCGCGCAGAGGCGGACCCGTCGCGCACGGTGACCTCTTGCAGGATCTTGATGGCCCGCAGCGGTGCACTCAGCGGTCTGAGGCCGACCGCAACAATCCCGCGGACAAAGGCAGCTGCACTGCCATCCAAAATCGGTACTTCGGGGCCATCGATATCAACCAGCACGTTGTGCACGCCGCAGCCCGACAAGGCCGCCATCAGATGCTCAATCGTAGAGACCGTCACACCGTCGGAATTCATCAGCCGGGTGTTCAGGGGCGAGACAGTCACGTCATGCCACAGCGCCGCCATGGCCGGCCGTCCGCTCAGATCTGTGCGCCGAAAGACCACGCCGGCATTCGCCGCAGCAGGCCGCAACACGACACGCACGGGCGTCCCGGTGTGAAGGCCGGTGCCTTCGAATACGACATCTGATCTTAGCGTTGTCTGCACGAGCGTGGATTCTACCTGAGGGTCTTGTTGCACTGCAGCATTCTCTAAGCTGCGCGGAGGCTGTCCTCAACTCACTCTTTGCAACGGTCTGAAATGTGCGAAGGCAGAAATGTGGCCACAGTATGGCAAGTGATTTAACAGCTTGTTTCGAAACGGAAAAAGGGCCGCATCACTGCGGCCCTTCACGATTACCATTCGTTCAGCTTGTCGCCGGAAAACCGCCGATCAGTTTGCCTGACGGCGCAGGAAGGCCGGAATTTCGATCTTTTCCTGATCCTCGGTCGCTTCAGGCTCTTGATGCAGGGCCGTCACCTGAGGCTGCGTGCGCTTTGGCTGCTGGCCAGTTGCTTCGGCCTGCGCACCGGTCATGCGGTTGATCAGAGAGTTGATCCCGAACCGTGGCTTGTCAGCCTCGATCTGTGCCGCTGCCTGTGGCTGTGCGGCAGGCGCTTCGGTCTTTGGTACACGGTTCACGGCGGCCTGCAGGCGGGCCAGTGCCTCTGGCGAAGGTGTGCCGGGGGCGGCTGCGCGTGGCGCTGTGAAGTTTTCAGCTTCCTGCACGATTGGCTCTGGGCGCGGCGTGTAGGCCGGGGGCGGCAGATCATCGGCCGCGGCGCGTGGCGCTGGTGCTGGTTCCGGCTGCGGCTGATAAGCTGCGGCAGGCTGCTCTTGCGGGGTTTCCATGCGCTCGAACAGCGTCCGCTCTTCCGCGACCGGTGCAGGCGCTGGCGCTGGTGCGGCTGGCACGACTGTGGCCGCCGGTGCAGGTTCCTGCACGGCAGGTTCTGCGACAGGTGCCGGGGCCAGTGGCGCAGCCATCGACCGGCGTGGCACCGGAGCTTCCAACTCGCGGGACACGGCGTCGATGCCGGTGGCCACAACAGAGACGCGCATGCGCCCTTCCATGCCGGTGTCCAGCGTGGAACCGACGATGATGTTGGCGTCGCCATCGACCTTTTCGCGGATCTTGTTTGCTGCCTCATCCAGTTCGAACAAGGTCAGATCGTAGCCGCCGGTGATGTTGATCAGCACGCCCTTGGCGCCT